>JAQUTB010000069.1 GCA_028709985.1 Dethiosulfovibrio sp. | reverse complement strand
CCGAGTCGTGGGATCGATCGCGATAGTCTCTCCTGTAGAGGCCCCTTTCCCAATGGTGGTCTATCTGCCTTTTAAACCTCCACCTCTTGAAGCTAAGCCTCCAGGATCCGTGCCGTTTTTTTGCCTCTTCCGCCCTTCGGTGTACCCGCGCCTCCACCGTGTCTATTGGAAGGTCGAGCCTGGGGGTCCCAGGCCCTCCATTGCATCCCATGGTGCAGCTCAGGCAGTCTATGACAAGAGGAGAGTCACCTGAGTCTATGGAACTTCTCAGGCTGGAGAAGTAGTCGTAGACCACCTCGGGGCCCTCTATCTTTCTAGCGTTGTCCCCGACCCCTGGAACTTCTCGCTCCATGGTCTGGATCAGACCGCCGGGGGCCGGAAATAGAACCGCCCTCTCCGCCGAGGGGCCGTCGTAGGGGGTCTCTTTAAACGATCTGAGGGATAGTCCTTCTTTTTTCACAAACGACTCTATGGAGTTGAACGTTACGTTGTAATCCCCTAGCCCTGTCGAGTCGAACTCGTGTTTTTTTGCCAAGCAGGGGGATATGGCCGCGACCTTATGCCCTCTGTACTGGGGAAAGAACCTGTGGATCATCTTTATCGTGTGGAGCATGGGACTGTCCACCGGAGCTAGGTTAGGTATCAGCTCGGGATGGTATATCTCCACGAAGGACACTATGGCGGGGCAAGGCTGGGTTATGACGGTCCTGGGCCTGTCCCTCTTTACGTGATCGACGTAGCTCTTTACGGTCAGCTCCGCCCCGAAACTGACGTCGAATATTCCGTCCACCCCGATGGATTTCAACCAACCGTTGACCCTAAGCGCGTTGTCTCCGAATGTCGCGAACACCGCCGGGGCAACTATGGCTAAAACTTTTTCTCCCCTTTCAAGGGAGTCCATAAAGGACTGGAAGTCGTCTATTCCGTATCTGGCCCCCTGGGGACAGGCCTCTATGCACTTCCCACAGCCTATGCAGGCTTTGTGGTTTATGGAGACGTGGTCCTCACTTCCGTCGTTGCAGAACTTTACGGGGCAGGCCGCTATGCAGGCGTGGCAGTTGTTGCACTTGTTTATGTCGATGCCTATGACCGCAGAATGCTCTCCTTGTTTCTTTACCTGTGTAGACAAGAAAAGTCCCCCTCTTTCTAACAAACTAACAAAAAAAGGGCGGCTCTCGCTTTGAGAGTCGCCCCTTAGTCCGTCTAACGGATCAGATCTTGTGTCGTTTGAAGTAGTGGGTGTGGAGAAGGTGGTGTGCCTTCTCGCCCAGGGGCTTGCCCAGATACTCCTCGTAGAGGGCCTTGATAGAGGGGTTCTCGTGGGACTTGCGGATAGGCTTGTTTGCGTCCTCCCTGTAGAGGGCCTTGGCTCTCTTCGCCACTATATCCATGTTGCCGTGGTGATAGGGCTGGCCGCCTCCACCGACGCAACCGCCGGGACAGGCCATGATCTCTATGGCGTGGAACGGCTCGACCTCGTTGTTCCTGACAGCGTCCAGTAGTCGTCTGGCGTTGCCCAGGCCGTGGGCTATGCCTATGTGAAGGACCAGGTCTCCCACCGGGATCTTGGCCTCGCGGCATCCCTCAAGTCCCCTTAGGGCCTCGAAGTCCACCTTGCTCAGCTCCTGACCTGTGGCCCACTCGGCCGCGGAGCGAACCGCCGCCTCTATGACTCCACCTGTGGTCCCGAATATGACGGCGGCTCCAGTGGACGCACCCAGCGGATCGTCGAAGTCCTCGTCAGGTAGGTTACGGAAGTCTATATTGGCCTTCTTTATGAGATGGCCCAGCTCCCTGGTGGTTATGGATATGTCGACGTCGGGGTTGCCGTCGACGGAGAACTCGTCTCTGGCGCACTCATACTTCTTGGCCAGGCAGGGCATTATGGAGACGACGACCATCTTCTCCCTGGGTATGCCCAGCTTTTCGGCGTAGAAGCTCTTGGCTATGGCCCCAAACATCTGCTGGGGTGACTTAGCCGTCGACGGCACGTCGAGAAGATCGGGATACTGATGCTCGAAGAACTTGACCCAGGCTGGGCAGCAGGAGGTCAGTATGGGAAGCCTGACCGATGTGTCTCCCTCAAGGTGTCTGGTCAGCCTGTCCAGGAACTCGCTGGCCTCCTCCATTATGGTGAGGTCGGCCGCGAAGTCGGTGTCGAAGACGTGGTCGAATCCCAGCATCCTCAGGGCGGCGGCCATCTTACCTGTAACCAGGGTTCCCGGCTCGTAGCCGAACTCCTCGCCTAGTGCGGCGCGAACGGCAGGAGCGGTCTGTACTAATACGACCTTGTCGGGGTCCGCCAGGGCCTCTATTACCTTCCAGGTGTAGTCCCTCTCGACCAGGGCGCCGGTGGGGCACACGGCCACACACTGACCGCAGAAGGTGCAGACCGATTCCTCAAGGGGCATCTCGAATGCCGGTGCGACCACCGACGTGAACCCCCTGTTTATGCCGGAGAGTGCTCCAACGGTCTGGACCTCGTTGCACATGGTCTCGCAGCGACGGCACATGATGCACTTGTTCATATCCCTCTCTATGGCCGGGGACATGTCCTTTACGTAGGTGCTCTGAGCTCCGTGCTCGAAGCGGTTCTCCCTGAGGCCGAACTTCTCCGCGAGATCCTGAAGCTCGCAGTTGCCGCTCTTTGCGCAGAGAAGGCAGTCCTTGGGATGGTCCGACAGAAGGAGCTCAAGCACGGTCTTCCTGGCGTGAAGCACCCTTATGGTGTTGCTTCTAACGACCATCCCCTGAGTGGCAGGGGTGGCGCATGACGGGGCCAGATTGCGTCTTCCCTCGACCTCTACCACGCATATACGGCAGGAAGCCCCTTTGTTGACCATAGGGGTTCCCTCCAGGTCCAGGTGGCAGAGGGTGGGGATGTTTATGTCCAGTTTTTTGGCGGCGTCCAGTATGGTGCTCCCCTCGGGGACCGATACAGGCCTGCCGTCGATGGTCAGGTCTATCATCTTGCTCATAATGGTCATTCCCCCTCGGTTATCTCTTGAAGATGGCGCCGAACTTGCAGGTATCCAGACAGGCACCGCACTTGACGCACTTTTCCTGATCGATGACGTGAGGTTCCTTCAGCGATCCCGAGATAGCTCCGGCCGGACAGACCCTGGCACACATGGTGCAGCCCTTGCACTTGTCCGGGTCTATCACGAAGGAGATGAGCTTTCTGCACTTTCCGGACGGGCATCTGTGGTCCTGTACGTGGGCCACGTACTCGTCCCAGAAGCTGTTCAGAGTGGAAAGGACAGGGTTAGGGGCGGTCTGTCCCAGGCCACAGAGGGAGGTGTCCTTTATGACGTTGGACAGGTCCTTGAGGGTCTTGAGGTCCTCCATGGTTCCCTTGCCATCGGTGATCTTCTCCAGTATCTCGTGAAGCCTCTTGTTGCCGACCCGGCAGGGGGTGCATTTACCGCAGGACTCCTCGACGGTGAACCCCAGGTAGAACTTGGCCACCGCTGGCATACAGTCGGTCTCGTCCACGACGATCATGCCACCGGAGCCCATCATGGAGCCTGCCGCGATCAGGTTGTCGAAGTCTATAGGTGTGTCTAGGTCCTTCTCCGTGAGACATCCACCGGATGGCCCACCGGTCTGGACCGCTTTGAACTTCTTGCCGCCTCTGATTCCGCCACCTATCTCGAAGATGACCTCTCTGAGGGTGGTCCCCATGGGGACCTCCACCAGGCCGACGTTGTTTACCTTACCGGCAAGGGCGAAGACCTTGGTCCCCTTGCTCCTCTCCGTCCCTATGGAGGAGAACCAGTCCGCCCCCTTAAGGAAGATGGCGGGAACGTTGGCGAAGGTCTCGACGTTGTTGACGTTGGAGGGCTTGCCCCAGAACCCCTTCTCCGCCGGGAAAGGCGGCTTGCTCGTCGGCTCGCCTCTCTCTCCCTCCATGGAGTGGATCAGTGCCGTCTCCTCACCGCAGACGAAGGCTCCCGCTCCGTAGCGGATGTCTATGTCGAAGGAGAAGCCGCTTCCGAGGATATTATCTCCAAGAAGGCCGCTATTTCTGGCGTCCTCTATGGCTCTGCGAAGCCTCTTGACTGCCAGAGGATACTCGGCGCGGATGTAGACAAGGCCATTGTTGGCCCCTATGGCGTAACCACAGATGGTCATGGCCTCAACTATGGAGTGAGGGTCTCCCTCGAGGATGGAACGGTCCATGAACGCACCGGGGTCTCCCTCGTCGGCGTTGCATATGACGTACTTGCCATCGTCGGATGAATATCTGGAGGCGAACTCCCACTTGAGCCCTGTGGGGAAGCCACCGCCCCCACGGCCCCTGAGGCCGGACTTTTTCATCACGTCTATGACGTCGGTTGGGGTCATGGACTCAAGGATGTTGCCTAGAGCCATGTATCCGTCCTGGGCGAAGTACTCGTCTATGTTCTCAGGATCGATAAAGCCGCAGTTTCTGAGGGCTATCCTCATCTGCTTCTTGTAGAAGTCCATGTGCTTCGAGTCGGAGACGTGCTCTGCGGTGTTGGGATCGGTGAAGAGAAGCCTGTAGACCTTACGTCCCTTGACTATGTGCTCCTCGACGATCTCCTCCACGTCCTCCGGGGTGACGCTGACGTAGAAGGTGTTGTCCGGGGCTATCTTGACGATAGGACCCTTCTCGCAGAATCCGAAACAGCCGGAGGTGATGACCTTGACCTCCTGGTCCAGCCTGCGCTCCGCGAGGCATTTCTTGAAGTTGTCTATGATCTCCTGGCTTCTGGAGGAAATACAGCCCGTTCCGCCACAGACCAACACGTGCATTTTTACGTTGCTCATCGAAAAACTCCCCCTCAACCTGGTTTACTCGTGGATGGTCTTGTAGGCGGTCGGTATTATCCCGTCCACAAGCTCTCCGTTGAGGATGTATTTCTCGACGATCTCGGCTACTCGCTCCCCGGCGACGTTTCCGAAGACCACAGGGTCCTGTCCAGGACGGGTTATCTCCACGGTGGGCTCGCTGTGGCAGTAGCCCATGCAGCCGGTCTGGGTGAAGACCACGTTGCTAAGTCCCTTGTCCCTTACGAGCTCCATCATGTTGGAGAGGGTCTCCCTGGCCCCTGCGACTATTCCGCAGGTTCCCATGCTGACTTTGACCTCTATGAGGTTCTCGATGTCCCTTCCCTTGTCCCTAAGGTCAGTGGAAGCCTTTTTCTGGTCCCTTATCTTCTTGAGTTCGTCCAGAGACTTGATGGTTGTCATGACCGAACCTCCCCCTCGTCGGAATAATCCGCCAGAATCCCAGCCACTTTCTTTGGCTCCACTCGCCCGTATACCTTCTCCCCTACTATGACGACAGGGGCAAGACCGCAGGCTCCCACGCACCTAAGGGTGTCCAGAGAGAACTTTCCGTCCTCGGTCACTCCACCTACGGGAATGCCCAGCTGACGGACGAGCTCCGTCAGGACTTCCTCTGCTCCTCTGACGTAGCAGGCGGTCCCCATGCACACCGATATGGGATGCTTCCCTTTAGGTGTCATGGAGAAAAACGAGTAGAACTTGACGACGCCGTATACCTTTGCCAGGGGCAGGTCCAGTCTCTCTGCGATGAATTCCTGGACCTCTCTCGGCAGATAGCCGAATATCGACTGAGCGCGATGGAGAACCGTTATAAGCTCCCCCTTCTTGCTCGGCAGGGCATCGATGAACGCCCCGAGTTCATCGTACCCCTTGTTTTCACAACACTTGCAATTGTCCATGTAGTTCCTCCCCTTCCGTGTTCGTGGAAAACCGGACTATGTGATTGGAATAGCAACCAATACTACGCCAATGATAACACTAGAATCGCTCCGAAACAAACGGGAAAAGGGAAATACTTTGTATATTTTGGGATGAATTTGATGAGCGGTGTTTTGGAGCAAGCCAGATAAAAGTTATCTTTATGTAACTCCTTGTCGTGCTCTGTCCACTCAGCCTTGACCGCCCTGATAAAAGGAAGTAGAGTCCCTGTTCATGCCGGTGAGCTACGACCTGGACGAGATAGAGAGGGGCTACGTAAACCTTCTATCCCGATATGGGGCGACGTTGGCCCTGGACCCCTTCAGGGTACAGGCTGAGGAGGCGGTCCGTAAGGCCAGAGATCTGACCGGAGATCTGCCGGTGGTTGTGGATGCCTCCGCCACAATTCGGCCCTTCTGTCTTGCGAAGCTGCTTTATGAGGCGGGGTTCAATTTGGATACGGTCTACGCCCAGAAGTGTATCCCTCTGGACCGGCCCTACATGGACTGGCTCTTGGAGAACGCCCCGGATGTGAGAATCGTCCAGCCCGAGCACTTCAGAGGGGCGGTCCATCGGGGCAAGGACGCTCCCTGCCTCGCGGTGGGGTTCGAGGGCGCGTACCTGTCGGGAGCCTCCTACGTGGTGAACCTCATGAGCGACGAGACCCTGTACGGCTATCACGGGGTGGTAAAGCTCATGTCCATGATAGCCCAGGCTTTAAGCGCTCCGGCGGACCTGAAGGCCCTGCTGGATGACTACGGCATAGTCGTATGATCGGGAAGGTGGAGTTTTTGTATGCATAAACTGACGGTGAAGCTCCCTCCCTTCTCCCCGGATTATTCCGGGGTCTGTTCCGCCCTCTTCGAGCTGGGAGGTCTGTTGCTCATCCACGACGCATCGGGCTGCACGGGAAACTACACGGGCTACGACGAGCCTAGGTGGTATGGAGCGGACTCAAAGGTGTTCTGCACCGCCCTCAGGGAGATCGACGCGGTTCTGGGAAACGACGATAAGCTGGTGGACAAGGCTGTGGCAGCGGCGGAGGAGCTGAATCCCAGGTTCATCGGCATAATGGGTAGCCCGGTCCCGACGGTAATAGGGGCGGACCTTCCTGGCATAGCCATGGAGATAGAGGCCCGGTGTGGCGTTCCATCCTTCGGTTTTGGCACCACGGGGCTTCAGCTCTACGACGTAGGGGTATCCGACTCCCTTATGGCCCTGTCCAGGCGGTTCCTAAAAAAATCCCCCCTCAGGGAAAAGGGAACCATAAACCTCCTGGGGGCCACCCCCCTGGACTTCGGTTCCGTTGGCCTTATAGACTCGTTCAAAAAGGCTTTTGAGGACAGAGGTTTTAACAAGTCAAGCGGAATTCCCCATCTTCTAAGCCAAAGGCGAAAGGTGGGGATGGATAGCTTGTCGCCAATAGGCGATAAATCTTGTTTTTATCTACTCAGTGGTGTAGGCTATAAATAGCGTGATATGAAGAGTCTTTTTGGAGCAAAAGTTATCGCTTATTAACTACTGGAGAAGCACCTGTAGACATAAGAGGTGAGATCATGTTAAGAGCATATAAATACCGTATATATCCTAATATGGAGCAAAAAAGCTATTTTGCCAAGTGTTTCGGCTGTGTCCGTTTTATTTATAACAGAATGCTGTCGGACAAGATTGAGCATTATAAAAAAACAGGGGAGATGCTGTATAACACCCCAGCAAAGTACAAAAAAGAGTTTGAATGGCTGAGAGAGGTCCGCCTA
>JAQUTB010000068.1 GCA_028709985.1 Dethiosulfovibrio sp. | reverse complement strand
TTATGAACCCGGTTATGGACGTCATCACCCGGTCGTCGGCCATGAAGTTCTCCATGGTGGTCTCGGAGGTTATCTGAACCCCTTTGATGAACTCCAGCAGGTTTCTCTGAAGGTCCACCACAGCCCCTCTTTTAGCTAGAAGCTTGCCCTGGGCCGTCCCCTCCTTGCCGGTGGGAGGGACCGCCTGCCCCACCGCCTCGATGTAGTCCCCTGTCCAGTCTAAAATCGCGTTCTGTCCCTGCTGTACCACCGACTGCTGGGCAACGGCGGAGGTGGCGAGCAGAAGGGACATCACGACGGCAAAAGCCCTCTTCATAGGAATCAACCTCCCATCTTTTTTTGGGAATAGACTCTTTCCCTACCTATAGTTTAGTCCGATGAGAGAAGAAGGGCAAGGGTATTTTCTGTTTTGTCGTTTTTGTATTCTATGGTATGCTAAGAGCGTAAAGATATATCTGATATTTATGGTTGAAGGGAGGTGGTGGCTTGGTGCATTTTTGGAGATTTATCCGTCTCTTCGCCCTGTCGATAGCCCTCCTTTCGCCCTTTGAGGCGTCTGGGGCCGCTCTCCCCAACGATGGAAGGGTCGCGGTGGTAATCAGAGGCTCGGGGGTGCTGGGACGGGCGGATGTGGCTGGGGCCGCCTCGGCCATAATAAGAGAGCTTTCCGTCAGAGGTTACCCCGTGGTGGACAAGGACAGACTGGACGCCATGGAGAGAAGCGAGGCCGCGAGGTTGGCCCTGGAGGGAAACGTAGAGGCCATAATGTCCCTCGGCAGGAAGTTCGGGGTCAAGTATTACGTCAAAGCCGTCGCCGACGGCCATAAGCCTGTGTTGAACGAGTTTGGGCTCTACACAGCCACTGTGACTATCTCCATTCAGGCCTATAGGGCCTCGGACGGGAAATACCTCTTCGCCGACAGCTCGGTGGGCAAGGAGGTCGGCTACACCTCCCAGGAGGCCGCTAGCAAGGCTCTCCTGGCAGCAGCCGATAGGGTCGCCGTCGCTCTGGCGGAGGGAGATCCTTCCTCCAAGCCCCAGGCTAAATCGGGAGGTCGAACCTACACCCTGTCGGTGTCGGGCCTGGCCGGTCTGGTGGGGGCCGAGTCCTTCAGGAAGGACCTTCTGGCCATGGCGGGAGTGGAGTCGGCCTACCTCAAATCGGGACTGGGGGTCGCGTCCTTGGAGGTGATCTTTAAGGGGACGGTTGATCAGCTGGCTGGCGCGTTGGTCGCAGGTTTCGGTGGGGTCGTGATAGAGGAAAAGACCCCGGGATCCCTGAGGCTGAGGTTTGAGAAGTGAGCTTTTGGAGACCTTTTGAGAAGGGGAGTGTTCTATTTTGAGGAAAAAGCATGTTTTTGCCCTGTTCGTAGTCGCCCTGTGGGCGGCACTCGCTATGCCAGCCATGGGAGAGGTCAGGCTTTTCGTGACCAAAAACACGGTTAAGCTCTACGATCCTGTGCTGAAAGATCACTCGGTCCTGAACGATTTCGCCGTGTCGGGCTGGAAGACCCACAACAACCTGGCAGTGGTCTGGGATGACGACGAGGTGTTGGCCTACGATATCCGAAGTCATCAGTGGATACCCCTCAGCGGGGTGTCGGTCCAGATGGCTCTGTTGACCGACGAGTTCGCCATAGTCTGGAACAAAGGCGGGACAGCGGTGTTCGACTCGTCCGTCCCTCAGTGGGTCGTAGCGCCCCCTACCCAGGGGGAGATAAAGACCGCCCTTCTGTCCAGGAAGATAGCACTCGCCATGACGGACCACGAGTTCATGGTTTACGACTCGGTCCTCAGAAACTGGCAGACCGCCGCCATGGACAACGCCGAGCGGGTATTCGACGGTGCGGTCGGGGATAACCTGGCTGTGTGTTGGGATGCCTACGATGTGTGTGTCTACGATATGACCATGCACCGTTGGGAGATAAAACCAATCGCTGGGGTCCAGGCCGCCGTGGTGCTGGACAAAGAACTCAGGCTCGTGACCGCCGACAAGATATACACCTACGATGCCATGAAGCATCGCTGGTTCGAAAAGGTTCGTTGACCCCATGTCCAGGCTAGGTTGGGGGGCTTTGGTGGTAGCTATTGTGGTGCTGTTGGCCGGTCCCGCCCTCGCCATGGTCCTCGCGGTGGGAGACTTCAACACCCACGGGGCATCCTACTCTGTGGGCAGGTCGGTGATAGAGATGCTCTCCACCCAGTTAGCCGGAAACAGTCGTTTCTCCCTGGTGGAGAGAAACCAACTGGACGCCGTGGCTAGGCAACAGAGAATAGCCTTGTCTGGCATGGTCAGCCCCGAGGACGCCGTGTCCATAGGCAAGCTGGTGGGGGCCAGGTACTATATTCAGGGTGCCATCAGCCACTTTGGTGTGCTCACGCTTCTGACCGCCAGACTCATGGACGTCGAACGTCGCACGGTGGTCGCAGCCTACCAGGCCATGACCTCGGAGGGAGAGGCTGGAGTCCCTCTGGCGGTCAGGACACTTGCTGCGGACGTCACCACTTCCCTGACAGGTCCGGAGCCGACAGGGACCGCTAAGGACGACTACAGGAGCTATCTTTACGATGCCTTGGGTTACTACAACCAGGGAGATTACGGCCGGTCCCTGAGGTATTGGGACCGCATGGTCCAGATGAGCCCCAAAAACGCCACGTTGCGCTTTATCGTGGCCGCCATGCACTACAGCCGGGGCAGGTACGGTGACGCGGAGCTTTCGGCCAAGGAGGCTGTTGCCTTCGAGCCCAACTTCGCCGAGGCGCAGCTGCTTTTGGGAAAGAGCATATTCATGAGGGGAAGGGACTACGATGCTACCGGCCCTCTGGAGAGGGCCATAGAGCTCAAGCCGGAGATGGCCGAGCCCTATTTCCTGATAGGACAGGCCTACAAAAATCGCGGAAGGCTGGAGGAGGCCATGGAGTATTTTTCCATGGCGGTCCAGAAGGACCCGAACTACGTAGGGGCCTACGTGGCCCTGGGGCAGATGCTTATCGAGGTGGCGGAGCTTAAGCTGGCCAGACAGGTCCTTACCAGGGCGGTGGAGCTGGACAAGTCCAACGCCGGTGCCAGGTTTCTCCTGGGGACCGCCATGGTCCTGGACGGCGACGAAAAAGGGGCCAGGTCTCAGATACAGGCCCTTAAGCTGCTGGATCCCAATTTGTCAGTAAAGCTGGAGGGACTTCTAAAGTAGCCCTTTAGGGCGAGAAGGGGAGATGTTCACATGAAGAGATTTATAGCCATGTTGTTTGCGGGATTTATGACCCTTTCATTGGCCGGAATTTCCTTGGCCTCTCCTAGTGGTGGTGCTGGGGGGGAGGGCGGTACTGCTCAATCGGTAGTTGCTACCAAAAAGGTGATGGCAGCTGCGATAGTTTACCTGAAGGACGGAGATTGTAGCAAGTTCATGCCCATTGCCACAAAAGAGCTTGACAACATAGACGAGAAGGAAAAGGGCGGTGTGATGTATTTAATGTCTCGTTGTTACTTCAAGGGAGATAACTACGACAAGGGCAAAGCGATGATAATGGACATACTCAAAACCCAGTACGACTCGGTCACGGAGCTCCTGGGAGACAGGGAGAAGGTCAGGACCTTGGCGGCGGCCCTTTTCGCCGGCGAGGCGGCAAAGAAGGGCAAGGCCGAGGACATCCAGGAGGTGCAGGGACTGGTTGAGAAGGACTCCACACTGGACAGGCTCTTGGTCAGGGACAAAGACGGTTCTCTGGTCAGCAGGACAAAGCTGTCCTACGTGCTCCAGTTCCACGAGGCTCAGGCCTATAAGAACAGCGACAGGGCTAAACAGGCTCTTTCCATACTCAGGGAGCTTTCTTTCTCCTCCGGCAAGATAATGGTGGACGGCAAAATCGAGGGACTTAGGGACGCTGTGGACAGGATGACCGCCGAGATACAGGCCACGGCCATGAGGTGGCTCGGAAGGATTTTAGCGTCGTGATGGTCCGTAAGCTGTTGGCGGCGATCCTCGTGATCGTCGCCTTCTGTCCCTCGGCCTGGGGGTTCGCCATGGCGGTGGCGGACTTCAAGTCCAACGGGGTTCCCTTTCACCTTGGGGCGGCTGTGAGCGAGGTTATAAGGACTGAGATGGGCTCCATCCCGGGGGTGGACCTCACGGTGGTGGACGCGGTTCACGTTAAAAAAGCCGCAGCGGAGCAGAGAATAGGCATGTCGGGACTGGGGGACCCGTCGTCCGCAGCCAAGGTGGGGAAGGTCGTCGGGGCTAGGTACGTCCTTGTAGGCTCGGTCAACTCCCTCGGTGGCGAGATATCCCTGGACTCCAGACTCATAGACGTCGAGACAGGGACGGTCCTGGAGAGCCTTTCGGCTGTGTCCCAGGACGGACAGGAAGGGGTGCTTGAGGCCGCCAGGTTTCTGGCGGGAGACCTTAAGATGATCCTAGTCAGCCCCGATTGATCACGTTTGATAGGGGGTGTTTTGTTTGAAAAACAATAGGTCGATAGTCGCCTTTGCGGTGTTTGTGTCCTTGACGTTGGCCTCTTGCTCCTGGGCCGTGACCATAACCACCCATGGAGGAGGATCTCCGTCGGTGGCCAGGCCGTCACAGCCTGGGCAACAGCAGAGGCCCAGCTCAAAAGGTGGGACGAAAATAGCCCAGTTGGACCTTCCGTCCCAGGAAAAAGGCAAGCTTGCTCAGTCTCTGGAGCTCGCCAGGTTGACCGGGATGCAGGCCAAGGTAGCGTTGGAAGAACTGGTTCGCATGGACGGGAAGGATCTTCCTGCCGGCGAGATCAAAGCCAGGCTCGTCTACGCTCAGGAGACGTTGGAGGCCATGGAGAAGGCGGGGAAGAAGCTGGAGGACTCGGCAAAGCTCGTGAGGATGACCTGGGATGGTAGGTTTGGCCCGGAGGATCGCCTGGCAGCTTTGGAGGAGCTTTTTGGGGCGTTGCCAGCTCTTGCAGACTTCGGTAACGAATACGGAATAGTGACGCCGGAGCAGGTCATACAACAGGAGTTTGAGAAGATAGGCAGAGGAGCGAAGCAGACTTTCGAGAACGCCATGAGCACCGTCGAGGCGGGGGGAAAGGCGATAAAGAACTTCGCCTCATACCTGGGCAGCGCCATAAAGAGCGGCGTCGGCAAGGTGACGGGAGCTGTGGCCTCGGTCCACCACAAAATAGGCAACCTGGTGGGGCAGAAGAACTGGGCGACCATAATGGCCGGCACCAAGTTCACCGTGGCTATCGTTGGATCTGGCGTGGCTCTGGTGGTCGCGGTTCCAGCCGCAGCGACAACTGCGGGGGCCCTTACAGCGGTCGCCATCTACACCGCTGCTAACGTGGGTGCGGCGGTCTCCTTTGCCAACGATATGTCTACCATAAACGGGCACGGTGGCCCGGAGGACCTGGACTCGGCTCTAACCAGGATCAACCAGGGCACGGCTGTTATCGGGCTCGCTACGTCCGGTAGCGGTTCGGAGGTCTTGGTTAACGTTATAGGGATCTCCGGTAACGAGATTATCGGGACCACCGACTTTCAGCACATGACTCCGGAGGAACTGGCTGGCTATCTGGACCAAAAGGACAGAAAGGACTTTTTGGAGAAGCTCGGAGCTAAGCCCGAGTATCGTGCCCCGACCGACACCGGCAGCGGCGGTGGCGAAGGCGAGGGCTCCGGTGGCGGCGGCTGTGGTTGTGGAGGAGGAGTTTGATATTTGCAGGTCGAAACGGGGCCTTAAAACGCACGGAGACCGATATTTATCGGTCTCCGTGCGTTTTTCTCTATCTGTATCTGTCGTATATTTGCTGAAGTTTTCCAGTCTCTCTAGCTTCTTTAAGCGCTGCGTCCAGTTTTCCGACTACCTCAGAGTACTTTGATCCTTTGCCAACACACAGGACGAAGGGGACCTGATCTAGGACCAGAGGCATCTCCTCAATCTGGTCCTGGAGGCCAAGCTGTTTTATGGTATACCACCCTACGACCGAATCGGTTATGCACAGGTCGCCCCTGTCTCCGACCAGCATCTGAAACACGTTGTCCATCTTGGGGGCTAGGTGTCTCTTGAATCCCTCCAGGTTTTTATCTCCCCATCCGTTGCCGACGTAGTCTATTGATGGTTTTCTTGACACGTGATGAGCGTAGGGTATAATTTAGAGCTGTACAATTGAAACTCTTATCGAGAGAGGTGGAGGGACTGGCCCTGTGAAGCCCGGCAACCTGCCCATGTGGGCGTAAGGTGCTAAAACCAGCGACCGAGAGGTCGAATGATAAGAGGAAGGCCTAGCGTAAAATATCACGGGATCCTTCCTCTGCGGACGGGTCCCGCTTTTTTTGGCCCGATATCCTTATCTGTGGAGGTAATTTTTATGGCTGAAAAAATCTTAATATCGTCCGAATCGGTAACGGAAGGGCATCCTGACAAGGTCGCTGATCAGATCTCCGACGGCGTGCTGGACGCCATCTTGACCGAGGATCCCATGGGCAGGGTTGCCTGTGAGACCCTGGTTACAACTGGGCTGATACAGGTCGCGGGGGAGATAACCACAAGCACCTATGTGGATATCCCCAGGATCGCCAGGGAGATAGTGAAGGAAATAGGTTACACCAGGGCCAAGTACGGCTTCGATGGCGAGACCTGCGCGGTGCTGACCGCCATAGACGAACAGTCCTCGGATATAGCCCTCGGCGTTGACAACGCACTGGAGGTCAAGGAAGGGGAGATGTCCGACGAGCAGATTGACCGTATAGGGGCGGGAGATCAGGGCATGATGATAGGCTATGCCACCGACGAGACAGAGGAATTCCTTCCCATGCCCTTTGCCCTGGCTCAGAGGCTTTCTCGTAGGCTGACCAAGATCCGTAAAGAAGGCCTTCTGGATTATCTTCGGCCTGACGGAAAGACTCAGGTCACATTGGAGTACGTGAACGGAGTGGCGGTAAGAGTCGATACGGTGGTAGTCTCCACCCAACATGGCCCGGACGTGTCCCTCAGAGAGATCAGAGAGGATATCTCTGAGCATGTTATTGATCCGATCCTTCCCAAAGAGCTTCTAAAGGGCGATCTTAGGACGTTGGTCAACCCCACCGGACGTTTCGTTATGGGCGGCCCCATGGCTGACTCAGGGCTCACCGGGAGGAAGATAATAGTCGATACCTACGGTGGAATGGTTCCCCACGGCGGAGGAGCTTTCTCCGGCAAGGATCCCACGAAGGTGGATCGCTCTGGGGCCTACATGGCCAGATACGCCGCTAAAAACGTGGTCGCTGCCGGTCTGGCTTCCCGTTGTCAGATTCAGGTAGCCTACGCTATCGGGGTGGCAAGGCCTGTGTCTATATTCGTGGAGACTTTCGGAACTGGCAGGGTCTCAGACGACGTTCTGACATCTTTGGTCAGAAAACACTTCGATTTTAGGCCAGCTGCCATGATAAGGGACCTTGAGCTCAGAAAACCCCAGTATAGGCGAATCGCCGCCTACGGACATATGGGGCGTATAGATCTTAATCCTATGCCGGCCTGGGAGAG
>JAQUTB010000067.1 GCA_028709985.1 Dethiosulfovibrio sp. | reverse complement strand
GGACGTGTTCCAGCCGGTGAGGGCGGTTATGGCCGCAGCCCCTCCAAGCCCCAGCGCGACGCCGGTTAGCCCCCCTATCAAAGACAGTATGAGGGCCTCGGTCATAAACTGTATCCTTATGTCAGTCGCAGTGGCCCCGACGGCCATCCTTATGCCGATCTCCCTTGTCCTCTCGGTCACGGATACCAGCATTATGTTCATTATGCCTATCCCTCCCACCAGCAGGGACACCGACGCCACAGCGGTGAGCAGCATGGTCATAACCGCGGTGGCCGACTTGGTTGCCTCCACCATCTGGGTGACGTTCCTTATCCTGAAGTCGTCGTCCTCGCCGGGCTTTATCCTGTGTCTCTGTCTGAGCAGGTCGGTTATCTGCTTTTCCGCGGTGGTCAGCCTCTCAGGGGAGAAGGATTTTACGTACAGGGCTCCCACCGCTCCGGGGGTCCTGGATGGGGACAGCCTTTTTCTGGCGGTGTTGAAGGGAATCAGCACCGTGTCGTCTTCGTCCCCCATCATGGACTCGCCCTTTTCGTCCAACACCCCTATTACCGTGAAGGGGATCTTTCCTATCCTGACCGACTGGCCCAGAGGATCCTGGTCCTGAAACAGCTCTTTCACCACAGTGACCCCTAGAAGGCAGACCTTGGCGGAGTTGCGTTCCTCGCTTTTGGTGAACTCCCGACCGGATGTTATGGACCAGTCCTTCACTGTCAGGAACGATACGGTGGTCCCGGTGATCCTGGTGGACCAGTTGGCGTTGCCCCTTATGATCTGGGCGTTCATGTTTACCGTAGGGGCAACCGCCACCACAGCGGAGCACTCCGCCTCTATGGCCTCTCCGTCTTTGACCGTCAAGGTGGCCACTGTGGTTGTCCTGGCCCCTGACGAGGGGGTTAAGTTGGGCCTTATGAAGAGCATGTTGCTGCCCAGGGCGGACATCTTTCCTGCGATCTCCTCCCTTGCCCCGGTGCCGACGGCGAACATCACTATCACCGCCGTGACCCCTATGACTATGCCTAGGACCGTCAGTGCAGACCTCATTCTGTTGGCAGCCAGGGTCCGGAGGGATATCTTCGTCGTCTGGATAGGCGATATCACTGTTCCAGCCTCCTGTCCTCGACTATGGAGCCGTCTCGGAAGGTGATTATCCTTCTGGAGAAGAGGGCCATGTCGGGCTCGTGGGTAATGAGTATGACCGTTATCCCCTGCTCTCGGTTGAGCTCCTGAAACAGCTCCATTATCTCGGTGCTGTTGGCGGTGTCCAGGTTTCCCGTGGGCTCGTCCGCCAGGATTAGGGGAGCCCTGTTCACCAGCGCTCTAGCTATGGCTACCCTCTGTTGCTGGCCTCCCGACATCTGGTGGGGCCTGTGGTCCTGCCTGTCCCCTAACCCCACCCGTTTCAGTGCCTCGGAAGCCCTCTTTTTTCTCTCCCCTGAAGGGACCCCCGAGTAGACCATTGGAAGCTCCACGTTCTCCAGTGCTGTGGTCCTGGGGAGTAGGTTGAAACCCTGAAAGACGAATCCCAGCGAATCCCGCCTCACCCTTGCCAGTTCGTCCGGTTTCATCCTCGCCACGTCCTTCCCGTCCAGGTGATAGGATCCCGAGGTTGGGATATCCAGACACCCCAGCATGTTCATCATGGTGGATTTTCCCGATCCCGACGGCCCCATGATGGAGACGAAGTCCCCTTTTTCGATGGAAAAAGTGACCCCTTGAAGTGCGTTGACCTCCTGATCCCCCAGGACGTACCTTTTATGCAGGTTATCTACGACCACCAGGTGTTGGGCCAAAGGGACTACCTCCTCTCGAGGAGGAGCCGTTGGAGATTACCTCCACGACAACCTCGACTCCCTCCTGTAGGTCGCCTATCACCTCTATCCATCCATCCTGGGCCATGCCGGTTTTGACCTTAATCGGCACAGGGCTGTCTCCTGAGAGGGTATATACCGTTCCTCCGTTGGAGGCTTTTTTGCCGTTCTTCCCGTTGCCTCCCTGCCCTGGCATGGTGATCCGAAGTGCCGACGACGGGGCCATCAATACGTCGTTGACCTTGGCCGTGACGATGTTTACCTCGGCGGTCATGCCCGGATAAAGGGACAGGTCGTCGTTGCTGACCCCTATTTCCACTGTGTAGGTGACAACGTTGCTGTTGACGTTAGGCGCCAGCCTGATGCGGTCCACCTTTCCCTTGAAAATCCGGCTGGGGTAGGCGTCGACGGTGAAGGAGGTCGGCTGTCCCACCCTTATGGCCCCTATGTCCGCCTCGTCCACGTCGGTCTCGACCTTCATATGCCTCAGGTCCTCCGCTATGGTGAATAGCTCCGGCGCTGAGAAGCTGGCTGCCACGGTCTGGCCCGTCTCCACCTTTTTGGCTATGACCACGCCGTTTACAGGCGAGACTATCCTGGTGTTTGCCAGGTCCGTCTCGGACCTGGTGAGGGAGGCCCTGGCTTGGGCCACCTTTCCCTCAAGGGCCAGCAGGGTCGCCCTGGCGGATTGATAGGCCAGCTCCGCGTCGTCCTGGTCGACCTTGGCGATGAGGTTCCTGTTTACCAGCTCCTTCTTTCGCTCTAGAGCCCTGAGGCTGTGGGAGAGGGACGCCTTTCCCTGAGCCAGGTCCGCCTGGGCCGTGGCCAGGGACGCCCTCGCCCTGTCCACGTCGGCCTGGAAGAGGGTCGGGTCTATGACCGCCAGAAGCTGCCCCACGGTGACCTGGTCGTTGTAGTCCGCCAGCACCTGGGCCAGGTTCCCCGACACTTGGCTTCCCACCGAGACTGTGTTGACCGCCTCTATGGTCCCGGTGGCGGTTACCGATTGGGTCAGATCCCCTCTTTTGAGGGGTTCTGTGATGTAGGAGATCTGGGGCTCCCCTTCTCTCAGGAAGAACCACCAGCCTCCCGCTCCCAGGGAGATCAGCAACGCTAAAAAGATCAGTTTTCTCACCTAAAGCACCCCCATGGCCTTTTTGAGGGCCGCCACAGCGACCTCCCTGTCGTAATAGGCGGAGGCCAGGGATTTTCTCGCCTGACCGTAGGACGTCACGGCGTCGGCCACCTCCCCAGGGCTTCCCTCTCCGACCTCGTATCTACCGTTGGCCAGGGACAGGTTGGATTTAGCCTGTTCCACCGATTCCCGGGCGACGGCGAGGCTTTCCTCCGCCTCGTCCAGCTCCAGCCATGCCTTTCGGACCGCCAGCTCCACCGACTGGGCGGCCCTCTTTGCCTTCGCCTCGGTTATCCCAAGGGTCGCTTTAGCCTCGTCGGTCTGGGCTTTGGTGATTCCCCCGTCGGCCATGGGGATGGTCCCCTCCACCGCCATGGACCACTGTCCGTCCTCCAGTAGGCCGTTGCCGCTCCAGCTGTAGCCCGCCGTGGCGTTCACGGTCGGGGACATGCCCCTGGCGGCGCTGGACACCGATGTCCTGGCGCTTTCAACCGAGTGGCGGTAGGAGCGGATGTCCGGGTGGTTCTCAAGGGCCAGAGATAGGGCCTCCTCCAAGGTTATCACCGGCCTGGGCTGAGGGGATATCGGCGCTATTCGATATTGGGCCATCTCCCTGCCCATGGCGTGGTCGAGCTGGTTTTTGGAGAGTTCTACCTGGTGTCTGGAGCTGACAAGCTCAAGCTGGGACTTGCTCAGGTTAACCCTGGCCTGGGTAACGTCTATCAAGGGTTTCTCCCCTACGTCGTACATCCCCTGGGCTATCTCCAGGTGTCTTTCGTCCTGTTCCAGTAACTCCTTGGCTATGGACAGATCCTCATGAGCGTTGAGCAGGGTGCAGTAGGACTGGGCCACCGAGTAACGGACGTCCTGTAACACCGAGGCCCGGTCCTCGACGGACGAGAGCATGTCCTCCTTGCTGCCCCTCACCGCTAGCCCTGTGACCCCTGAGTCGAATATCCGCTGGCTTAGGCCCAGAGATCCGCTGTGGTATCCGTCCTCGCTTTCTTGGACGGTGTATCGGTCCTTGAGGGACAGATTCGTCCTCCAGGGAGAGGCCGCCTTGGACAGCCTTGCGTCGGACAGGTCTATCTGTCGGTCCGCCGCCACCAGGTCCGGGTGTAGCGACGCCATGTCCATACAGTCTTCCAGTGTCAGGACCTCCTCCCCCCAAGCGCTGGCGACCATCATCAACGATAAGGCGAACACCGCTCCTTTAAACCTCCAACCCATCCTATCAGCCCCTTTCAAGTTATGGCATATATGATACACGGTATGGGGAGGGTGGGAGTGTAAAGAAGTTTAAAGAGATGCCTTGAGGATGGGCTGTATTTTGTTCGGTTGACTAAAATAGGTCGATCGTTTAAAATACGCCCCATCGATGTTTAGGAGGTTATGTCATGGCCCGGTATTCCACAGGAGAGAGGACCAAAGAGAGGTTGATCGAGGCGGCAGGGGAGCTGGCGGCGGAGAGGGGTTTTGCCAGCGTGTCGACCAGAGACGTCGCCAAGAGGGCCGGTGAGAACCTGGGCAGCATCCACTACCACTTCGGTGGCAAGGATGGCCTCTTCGAGGAGGTCGTGAACCTAGCCCTGAAGCCTCAGGTCGATAACCCCCTCTCTCAGGTTCTGGCCCAGTATGAGGGTGATTTAGACGATCCGGCGGTAAAGGCCGAGGCGGTCAGCAGAGGGATAAGGTGGTTTATGGAGACGGTGTTTGCCCTCGATAGGCCTAAGTGGTGCAGCAGGGTGATATACCAGCTTCTCCGATCCCAGGGGCCACTGAGGAACCTACTGACCGCCAAGGTTATGGACCCCTCTTCCGGGGCTTTTGAGTCCCTCCTGCGTAGAGTGGATCCATCCATGTCAAAGGTGGACGCAGTCTGTGAGCTACTGGTCATATGTGCGCCCATATTCTTTCACGCCGATTACAGCGATGTGGTGGCAGGTAAGTTAGGTTCCAGCGATCTAGAGCCGAGCTATCTGGGGAGGCTGGAACGCAGGATTTTAGAACGAACCCTTTGGGCACTGGGGTTGCCCGGTGTCCCGTGTTTAAGTGAGGAGGAAGGTCAAAGTTGAAGTCAATGAGAAAACGCGTGGTTATAGCCGCCCTGGCCCTGTTGTCATGTGGTGGCGGTTGGTTTTTTTACGGCAAGGCCGTATCTGCTACGGAGGTCAAAGATGATGTGGTTGAACTGTCCAGCCCAGCCAACCCAAGACCTGTGGCGATAGAGGTTTTAGGGGGGACGGAGACGTCTTTCGGGCGTCGTTACCCTGGAGTGGTCAAGGCCGATCAGGAGGCCTTTTTGGCCTTTCGCGTGGGAGGCCCTATAACCTCGCTGGAGGTTCAGCTAGGTGACCTGGTCTCGAAGGGACAGAGGCTTGCCCAGATAGACCAGAGGGACTTTCAGGACCAGATAAAGGTGCTAGAAGCGGAGCTTAGTGGGGCCATGGCATCCATGGAGAACGCTGAACAGGATCACCACAGGTATAGGTCCCTTCTGGACGAGAAGGTTGTCGCCCAGGCAGATTACGATCAGATAAAGAAGAACGTGACCATGGCGAAGGCGGCGGTACAGAACATAAAGGCGCAGCTGACTATCGCCAGACATCGTCTGGAGGATACCGTCTTGAAGGCTCCATTCGACGGCATAGTTTCGGTCAGGAAGGTGGAGAACCACGAGATGGTGTCCCCCGGCCAGGTCGTCATGGGGCTCCTGGATATAGCTACCCTTAGGGTCTCGGCCAACGTGCCTGAGGGAGCCCTAGCAAAAGGGGGGCTATCGGAGGGAGCGGAGGTGGAGATATCCTTCCCTTCCATGGACGATTTTACCGTCAAAGGCGTCCTGAAGGAGTGGAGCACATCCCCCGATTCGGCGACCAAGACCTACTCCGTGACCTTTACCTTTCCCGCCCCTAAAGACGTCAACGTGTTGCCAGGGATGACCGCGGAGGTTCTATGGGTCGAAGGAGCCAAGTCCAAGCCCAGCGAGCTGACAGTTCCGTTGGGAGCGGTGGTTTCCGGCTCCGATGGAGGGTCGTATGTGTGGGTTTACGATCCCGAAGAAGGTGTGGTCCGATCCAGAGAGGTCTCTCTTGGCAAGTTGCAGGCTGACGATCGACTCCCGGTGGTAGATGGATTGAACTCAGGCGAGAATCTGGTGGTGGCCGGTGCGGACTTCCTCACCGAGGGTATGGCAGTAACTCCCCTAAAACGATGAATCCGGCCGGTTTCGCTCTTAGAAAGAGGACCTTCATGGCTGTCATGACGGTCCTCATTTTTGTGGCGGGGGCGGTGTCCTACGGCAAACTCGGCAGGCTGGAGGACCCTACCTTTCTCATAAAGACCGCTATGGTGATCACTCCCTACCCAGGGGCGTCCCCCTTGGAGGTGGAGAAGGAGGTCACCGACGTCGTCGAGGAGGCGGTCCAGTCCATGGGCCAGGTCAAGGAGGTCCGATCGACCTCGAAAGAGGGCCTGTCCATCGTCTATGTGGACATGGAGGACGAGTACAGGTCCGATAGCCTTACGCAGCTTTGGGATGAGCTCAGGAAGAAGGTAGGTGACGTGAGGGGACAGCTTCCTCCGGGGGCCGGGCCATCCTCGGTAAACGACGACTTCGGAGACGTCTACGGGGTTTTCTTCGCTCTTACCGGGAAGGGCTATTCCATGACCCAACTGAAGAGCTACGCGGAGGATCTTAAGAAGGAGCTCCTGCTGTGCCAGGACGTGGCAAAGGTCTCCGTCTGGGGAGACAGCCAGGAGGTCATCTACGTAGAGTTTAAGAGGTCCCGTCTGGCGGAGCTTGGTATCCCCCCTTCCAGGCTATACGATACCCTGAGTGGCCATAACCTCGTGGAACCGTCGGGCAAGGTCAAAGTCGACGGAGAACACATCAGGATATCCCCGTCGGGGGAGTTTCAGGACGAGTCCAGCATCGCGGACCTGCTGGTGGGTGGGACCGGCGGTCTTGTCAGGCTCGGAGAGGTGGCCACGATCCGCAGGGGCTATCAGGATCCGCCTGACAACATCATGAGGTTCAACGGAGAGCCAGCGGTTGCCATAGGGGTCTCCACAGTGTCGGGGGGCAACGTGGTCACCATGGGTGAATCCATAAAGGAGGCCCTGGAGGGCACTGAGGCGAACCGCCCCGCTGGGATGAAGCTTTCGTCCCTGTACTACCAGAGCGACATTGTTATCGAGTCGGTGTCGGCGTTTGTGGTCAACCTAGTCGAGGCTGTCGGTATCGTCGTGGCGGTTCTCATGGCCTTTATGGGCTGGCAGAGCGGTCTTCTCGTCGGGTTTATCCTGCTGTTGACGATACTCTGCACCTTTTGCGGGATGTTCGTGATGGACATAGATCTTCAAAAGATCTCGTTGGGAGCTCTCATACTTGCCCTCGGCATGCTGGTGGACAACGCCATAGTGGTGGCTGACGGCATATTGGTCAGGGTAGAGAGGGGAGAGGACAGGGAAAACGCCGCCATAGAGGTCGTCAGGGACACACAGTGGCCTCTGTTGGGAGCCACCTTTGTGGCCATACTGGCCTTTACCGCCATAGGCTTTGCCCCTGGCAACGTCGGAGAGTTCACCCGCAGCCT
>JAQUTB010000066.1 GCA_028709985.1 Dethiosulfovibrio sp. | reverse complement strand
CCCTACGTCGCCATATCCGTACTTCTCGGCGAGGGCTCCCATAACGGCGATAGCGTCCCTGGCGGTCTTAGTCCTCTGAAGGGCGAAGACCTGGAGCATCTCTATGGTCATCCAGCCACCGTCGCAATAGGATTCCTCCCTTCCACCCCAAGTGGCCTCGGCCATCATGAGCTTATGCTCGTTCATGGACGGATAGCCAGTTTTGAAGTAGGTATATGTCTCGGATACCTGAGGGATCTCACCAACCTTGTTTAGGGGCTTTGTGGGCATAGTCTGATAGCACAGGTTCTTGTAAACAGGGGCCATGGCCCCCTCTTCCCACTTCTGACCAGGCACTATCTGCATTCTGTGGTCGTACCAGCCATCGACGGTATGGCTGACTATGGTGGAGCCGTCGACCGTAGCTTTTTTCCCGGCCATCATGGAAGTACAGGCCAGAGCCGAGCCGACGACCATAGCTGACAGAACCACAGCTGTAGCCAATATGCCGGCTTTTCCTATAAAGCTTTTCGCACGCATGAAAAAACCTCCCGAGCTATGATATCCCACCTGGAGCAGGCGAGAGAGACTCCTGTATTCCAGGTGTCCACCATGGAATCCTAGTCATAAAACACGAAAAGGTCAACTTTTAGTTTAATATTGTTCCCCTATGTCGCTTTTTAGCTCTTTTTTTGGACCTTATGGTCCCCTCTTTGAGTTCAAAACGACGAAAAAGATCGGCCTTTAAGCCTCTCTCATGTGGATATTCCCCGTTTAGTGTAGAATGTCTCCCTATAAAAGATATATTTAGGTTGAGAGGAGAAATAGCATGAGCAACGAGTTTCTTTGGTTTTTAATGATGGCGACAAATTTTCTGTTTATCATGGCCATATACAAGCTGTGGGGAAAGCAAGGGCTACTTTGCTGGATACCGGTATCGGTCATACTGGCCAACATACAGGTGGTTAAGCTGGTATCCCTTTTCGGCATAACCTCTACTCTAGGGAATATCGTCTACGCTTCGGCCTTTTTGGTGACCGATATACTGTCGGAGAACCACGGCAGGGAGGACGCAAAACAGGCCGTCTACATAGGCTTTTTTTCCCTGATAGTCACCACCGTGATAATGAACCTGGCCCTACAGTTTGCGCCTCACCCGGACGATTTCGCTCAAGGAGCCCTCAAGACGATATTCAGGATAATGCCCAGGCTAGCGATAGCCTCCTTGGTCGCCTACGGGATTTCGCAGATGCACGACGTGTGGGCATTTCATTGGTGGAAAAAGATGACCAACGGAAGACACCTATGGCTCAGGAACAATCTGTCAACGATTGTATCGCAGGCACTGGACAGCTCAGTTTTCACGTTGATAGCCTTTTATGGGACCGTTCCCATGGGTATCCTATGGGAGATATTCATATCGACCTATATTCTGAAGTTCATAGTGGCGTTATGCGATACGCCCTTTGTGTATCTGGCTAGGAGGATGAAGGATAGCGCCACGATAACGTTAGAGAGGGGATAAGCAAATGAACAGCCTTTACGTATATTCTGGCACGGGAAACACCCTTCACATAGCGGACAGAATAAGCCAGAGCCTCGGAGACTGCCGAGTCATAAACATGGCGTCCGTGATGGGGAAAAAGATCAAAGCCGAGGGCGAAAGGGTCGGGATACTTTACCCGGTACACGCCATAGGTGCTCCAGGGGTGGTGCATCGTTTTCTGTCCAACCTCACCGTTGAGAGATCATCATGGGTCTTCCTGGTCGTGGACAGCGCAGGGATGCCCTTAGGAGCCGAGGCCCAATGTCAGCGCATACTGGCTCAAAAGGGCATTGAGTTAAGGGCGTCGTTCTCCGTTAAGATGCCGGGGAACTACCCCCCACTGAGGAATCCCCCCTCAGGAAAGGCCCTAGAGAGGATCCTCAGTCGCGGGGATCGCAAACTGGACGGGATAATAGACAGGATAAAGGGAAAGCGTGAGTCAAAGCCATCCACCTTATTCAGGTGGGCATCGGAGAAGATAAACGTAGGAGCCATAGCCGCAGCCTGCAAGGAGGACCGGAAGTTTTTCCAGACCGACAGTTGCAACAGCTGCGGGATATGCCAGTCGGTATGTCCCGTGGGCAATATATCTCTGGATAAAGCTGGCAATCCCAGATGGCTAGGCAGATGCACCGGCTGCCTCGCATGTTTTCACTGGTGCCCCACCCAGGCTATACAGTACAACAAGACTACGTCGTTTGAGCGAAACAGATATCATCACCCAGACGTATCCCTCGAGAGATATCTGAAATGGTGTAAACCCAAAATGGAGGAGTGATTACTTGAGCAAGTTAGTGATAGCCCTTATGACAATAGCCCTTTTACTGTCGCCTAGGACATACAGCTGGGCGGACGGTGACAAAGAGGAGAAAAAAGAAAGAGGAGATCATATCATGGTAAAACTGGAGACCAACATGGGAGTAGTAAAGATCGAACTGGATTCGGAAAAAGCCCCAAAGACGACGGAGAACTTCCTCTCCTACGTCAGGGACGGGTTTTACGATGGGACGATCTTTCACAGGGTTATAGACGGCTTTATGATCCAAGGAGGCGGTTTTGACGACCAAATGAACCAGAAGACCACAAAGGAACCGGTCGAAAACGAGGCTCAAAACGGACTCAAGAACGACAAGTACACCGTCGCCATGGCCAGGACCCAGGATCCCCACTCGGCCACGGCCCAGTTCTTCATAAACGTCAAGGACAACGATTTTCTGAACCACACCGCTCCTACGACCAGAGGTTGGGGATACGCCGTGTTCGGAAAGGTCGTCGAGGGGACGGAGATAGTCGACGCCATAAAGGGAGTGAAGACCGGCAACGTGGGATTCCACCAGGACGTTCCCCTTGAGCCAGTAGTGATAATAAAGGCCACAGTGGAATAAAAGAGCACTACTATCTCATATAAAAATCGAGGCCGGAAGCAAAAGCTTCCGGCCTCGATGATTATCTGGTGCGGAGGGGGAGACTTGAACTCCCACAGGCTATGCCCACAAGATCCTTAGTCTTGCGCGTCTACCAGTTCCGCCACCCCCGCTTAGAGACGATGGATATTATACCTATCGTGGGTCGATTCGTCAACCCAAAGGACAAAGGGAAGACTAACGGCGACGCTCCCTGATACGGGCGGACTTACCGCTTCTATCCCTGAGGTAATAGAGCTTGGCTCTGCGGACCCTTCCGTGACGAAGGACCTCTATTTTCTCTACAGAGGGGCAGTGAAGGGGGAAAATCCTCTCCACTCCGACTCCTCCGGAGATCTTACGGACCGTGAAGGTCTCGCTCAGACCGCCGTGCTTCTTAGCTATGACGACTCCCTCGAACATCTGGATACGCTCTCTGGTTCCCTCTTTAACCCTGACGTGGACCTTTACGGAATCGCCTGCACGGAAGGCAGAGCCATCGTGCTTCATAAATTTTTGTTCAATAAGCTTAATTCTGGGATCCATACTAATCACCTTCCCTGTCGTGTACAAACCTAAATTATCGCCATCCAAAGAAGCGATCTAAAACGACCGAAACGGCGTTCTGTACCGGAAGAGCGGATCGATCTCGATCATCCCCCGCGACAGGACGCATCGTGACATCCCCCTCGCTCGCGACGTTCTCGCCGAACACGAACATGGGAGGACGACTGTTTGAGAGTATCTCCCTTTTAACCTCAAGCCAGGAGATATTTTCCTCTCCCTGCCCTTTCCCTATAGCTATGGAGAAGGGCTGTTTTTTTTCCTTTTTGAGGACCCACTGAGAAGCCTTCTGTGCTGAGGGAAACAGCTTAACGGAGGCATCGAGCCCTAGATCCGAGATAAGGGATCTGAACCCCTCCCTGACCTCGCCATCCTGAACCGGTATCAAAAGCCTGGAAACGCCGTAGGAAGAGCAGCTGAGAGAGATCGTCCTCAAGGTCCAAGGATCGAGTTCATCAGGAGGGAACCACATAACGTAGTAACCTACCTCAAGATAGTTCCTCAGGCTAGCCCTGCAGAGAAGATCGGCCCTACGGTCAAGAGTTCTGACGACCGCTTCCCTCCTACGCCACAGATCGATCTCGCTGTCGTTTCCCGACAGAAGGACAGGAGGAACCTCCATGCCCCTCCATTCCGCTGGCCTCGTGAAATGGGGGTTGTCGAGCATGCCTCTGTAGAATGAGTCCTCGACGACGGCCCGGCCCTTTCCGACCACGCCTGGAATTAACCTGGACACCGAGTCGATAACCACCATCGCCGGCAGCTCTCCGCCTGTCAAGACGTAGTCCCCTATGGATAGCTCCATATCGACCTTGGACTGGACGAACCTCTCGTCCACGCCCTCATAGTGGCCACAGACGATCACTAGATGATCCTTGGTCGAAAGGGACTCGACCATCTCCTGGGTCATAGTCACCCCTTGAGGGCTAGGATAGACCACAAAAGAGGGGCCATCCAGATCCTCTAGAGCTCTTGAGAGAGGTTCCGCCATGATGACCATTCCACCGTTGCCACCGAAAGAATAGTCGTCAATCTGGCGATAATCGCCCTCGCCGTACTCTCTGAGATCCACCACGGATACGTTCAAAAGTCCTCGCTCTACGGCTCTACCTACTATGCTGGTATCAAGGAAAGAACGAAAAAATTGGGGAAATGCCGTAACGACGGTGATCCTCATAGGTCCATTAGCTCCTGAACACCCTGCACCACCATTATGGAGGTCTCCACGTCCACGGAAAAGACGTAATCCGCCACAGCCGGGACCATGAAGGCCCGACCGTCAGGACGTCCGATCAGGTAGACGTCAGCTCCACCTGTCACCATGACGTCGCTGATCTCCCCGAGAGACTCGCCTGACTCCCGATCAAGGACCTTCATCCCTATCAGATCGTCTATCCAGTATTCGTCCTCAGAGAGAGAGACCCTCTCGTCGCTTCTGACCTTAACCAAAAGCCCTTTAAGGGACTCGGCCGAATCTCTGTCCCCGATCTTCTCGGATCGAACCAAGACATCGCCCTTGTCCGGTCTAATTCTGACGGAAGAGAGAGGTATTTCCATCCTAAAACTCCCTGCGTCGTCGTAAAGCCGCAAGATCTCCATGGAGAGGAAGCGATCGGGGAAGTCGGTAAGGGGAGAGATCCTGAACTCGCCCTTCACCCCGTGAGGAGCGATTATCCTGCCTATATCGACCAGGTCTTCCCTGTTCACGGCTAGGCCTCTCTATCCTCCAGGACATCCACGTCTACTCTGTCTCCAGATTTCACCGCAGCTGCCCTGACCACCTGACGGAGCGCGTTTATGGTGGCGCCTCTCCGTCCGATCATCCTACCGATATCGACTTTATCGACCTCGATCAGCACCTTGACCGTACCGTCACCGGCCTCACTTGACGAAACCCGAACATCCTCTGGATTGGATACCAGTGAACGAGCCACGTATTCGACCAGTGCGCCGTAGTCGGCCATGTTACTCAGCCTTACCCTTTGACTCTACGAACTTCTCCCATACACCGGCTTTTTTGAGAAGCCCCCTAGCGGTATCGGAAGGAAGGGCACCCTTAGAGAGCCAAGCCAGAGCTTTTTCGACGTCCACGTTGATCTCAGATGGATCGGTCATAGGGTTGTAGGTTCCAAGCTGCTCGATGTAACGGCCATCCCTGGGACTCCTCGAATCTGCTACGACAAGACGGTAGAAAGGAGCTTTTTTGCGCCCGTGACGGGCGAGACGAATTCTTACTGCCATTTGAAGAACACCTCCTGATTTCAATAAGTCACATAACCGGATATTCGGTTTTATGCCTGAATTATTTCAAAAACCCGCTGAACCCCTTGAACTTGGGCATTTGAAATCTCTTTCTTCCCGCACCTTTTCCCATCTTCTTCCACAGGTCGTTCATCTGAATCTGTTGTTTAAGAAGTTGGTTTACCATCTGGATGGTCGTTCCAGATCCCTCGGCGATGCGACGGCGACGGCTACCCTTTATTATCGCCGGATTTTTTCTCTCATCGATGGTCATGGACTGGATTATGGCCTTCATCCTGGCCATCCTGGCAGGGTCGAGTTCCCCGTCCTTAAGTTCCTTTATCCTGTCCGCTCCCGGTATCATCTCTATGACCTTCTCTAAAGGCCCCATCTTCTCTATCTGATCGAACTGGGCCAGGAGATCGTTGAAGTCGAGTTTGTTTTTCTTAACTGAGGAGGTTATCCTCTTGACGTCTTCCTCCGTGGTGGCCTGCTGTATCTTCTCCACCAGGCCGGCGACGTCTCCCATACCCATGATCCTCTCCGCCATCCTCCTGGCATCGAAGACCTCTAGGGCGTCTATTCCCTCTCCTACCCCAGCGTACTTTATGGGAACTCCAGTAGAAGCGAGAACCGCCAAAGCTGCTCCGCCTCTGGCATCGCCGTCTACCTTGGATAGAACCACTCCAGTGAGCCCAAGCCTATCGTGAAAGGCCTGAGATACGGATACGGCCTCCTGACCGGACATGGCGTCGACGACGAGAAGTATCTCGTGAGGTGAGAGGTACTCCTTCATGCTATCTAGCTCGGCCATCATCTCCTGATCGACCGCAAGCCTACCGGCGGTGTCGAACAGTATGACGTCCATGAGCCTTTCCCTGGCGTGTTCCCTGGCCCTCTTGACCACGGACATCACGTCGGTCTCTCCAGGCTCAGGACCGAGGAACCCCACGCCAGCGGAATCCGCCAAAACTCGGAGCTGATCTATAGCAGCAGGGCGACGAAGGTCACAGGCGACCACCAACGGTTTATGTCCTTTGGACAGCCTCTTGGCTATTTTCACGGTGCTGGTGGTCTTTCCTCCACCCTGAAGTCCCACCATCATCACTATGGTCGGTGGCTTAGAGGATATAGCTATGGGCTTAGGATCCTGCCCCATGAGCTTCATCAGCTCTTCGTATACGACGCCTACGACCTGCTGTCCCGGAGTTATGGACTCAAGGACAGATTTCTCCATGGCCCTGAGTCTGATGTTCTCCACTAGGTCCTTAACGACCTTGTAGTTGACATCGGCCTCCAAGAGGGCTCTTCTGACCTCTCTGAGAGCCTCCTGGACGTCCTCTTCCGTGAGTTTTCCCTTGCCTCTCAGCCTGGCAAATACCCCTCCCAGACGACTTTTAAGGGCATCAAACACCGTTATCGCTCCCTTCGTCTTTCAGATCTCCAGAGATAATCGATCTAATCTTCAAGGTCAGATCATGAGGGATATCGGTACTGGAACTCAGGAGGGCCTCCAGTTTTCTCAGTCTACCCTCAATATCGTCCAGCCTAGCGGCGATACCGATCGACAGCTCAAGCTCCTCCAGCCTATCCCTTGCCCTCTGTAACTGATCCGATATACCTTGACGAGTTATGGACAATTCCTGGGATATCTCGGAGAGAGAAAGGTCCTCCAGGTCGTGCATCTCGTAGGCCTTTCTCTGTTTTTCCGTGAGAACAGGCCCGTAAAGGTCGTAAAGCCTGGCGAGATAGACCCTTTTTTTGATCAATAGGTCGTCCATAATAAAACATCCCTCCCTCAGGAGACGCCATAGTATATCGTCACGATCAAGACCCGTCAAGAGGAAAACCTTTACACTC
>JAQUTB010000065.1 GCA_028709985.1 Dethiosulfovibrio sp. | reverse complement strand
GTCGTCGTCGGGAAACTTTATCTTTGCCCCCATGGCCTCGGCGACGGTGAATAGGTCGGTGAAGACCTTGGCGCCGTCCCCTCCGAAACGGCGGTGGGTCGCTATGACCGCGTCCGCAAGAGCCCTGGGATCGCGGTTGAACTGGGATATTTTGCACCCCGATATGCGAGCTATGCCGTTTGAAAGGTTGGGGTTGCACTGAATACGGTCAACCGGCTGCCCTGCCGCCATAGCCTTGCCCCTCTCTAGAGGGGTCATCTGGTCCTTAAACTGCGGCACGGTTCAGGGTCTCCCTCTTTGATATCACGAGCTCCTTCGCCAGCCTCGCCGCCGCAGAGGCCTCCGGGGCGTAGCCGTCGGCACCGATCTTCTGGGCGAAGCTTCGTGAGATAGGTCCTCCTCCAACCATGACCACGGTGTTATCCCTCATACCGTGGCTTTTTAGAAGCTCCACCACCACGGGCATGTTGGGCATGGTGGTGGTCATCAAGGTGGACATACCGACCAGGTGAGCCCCGACCTCCTTGGCCTTATCAACAAAATCCTTAGGTGGGACATCTCTACCCAGGTCGAACACCTCAAACCCCACTGTCTCCAGCATGACCTTGAAGAGGTTTTTACCTATGTCGTGGGTATCTCCCTCGACGACCCCCACGACGGCCCTCAGGCTCTCGGAGGAGTCCTCCTTCTTCAGGTGGGGCTTTAGGACCTCCAGCCCTGAGTACATGGCGTCGGAGCAGAGCAGAAGCTCCGGTATGTAATATTCTTCCTCCTCGTAAAGACGCCCCGCCTCGTCCATTCCAAGGGCCAGCCCTGAGGCTATACCGTCGTAGGCGTCGAATCCAGCCTCAATAAACTCCCTGGATAGCCGCTCTGAAGCCTCTTCGTCCATGTCCACAACCGATTGCGCCAGTTGCTTGAGCATTCCTTCCTTTTCCATCTTTATCCCTCCCCGATACTTTAAGGCATAAAAACTATGCCTTAAATAGTATACGCCTAGGGGAAAGGTCTAGCAACCGAAGAGGCAGGCCCTAGGGCCTGCCTCTTTATCCTACTTTTTGGGCTTTACCGATATTGACCAGTCTCCGCCGGACATGATGCCGTTTTGCTCAGAGAAGCTGTCCATGTTGAGGGCCAAGGAGAGGTTCATCAGGCTGTTGAAGTATATGAGAGGGGAGCCCTCCGGGACGTCGCCGAAGGTGTTGACGTAGGGGATATCCCCACTGTACACGACCTTGTCCCCCTCTTTAACCGTGACCTCGAAGATCTGGCCTATCTCCGGGGAGAGCTGATCGAATAGGAGCTTGCCTATGTTGCTCCACACGTTGCCGTAACGGATGTCCAGGACCGGGATGTTCCCTATCACTGCCCCGTCCTCTACCTTTGCCCTCTGATAGGGTATGGATATAACCTTTCCCTCGTAGACCGGCCCGACCTCCTCGAAGGTTATAGTGCCCGAGGCAAGCTTGGCTCCTGTGTAGGCATAGAGATCTCGTCCAAAGAAGGTGTAGGATTCCTCCGATCCGGCCAGACGATGCCTCTTATCGTCGATTATCCTGACCGACTCCAGTCCCACCATCTCCTCGACGAAGGTGAGGGTTCCGTTGTCCGGGGTGACTATGAAGCGACCGTCCTTGGTCTTGGCTACTACCGAACGACGTTCCGTCCCGACGCCTGGGTCCACCACCGACACGAAAACCGTCCCCTCTGGCCAGAACTCCATGGTCTGGTGAAGCCTGTAGGCCCCGTCCCATATGGAGTAGGGGGGGATGTAGTGGGTCAGGTCAAAAATCGCCATATCCCTGTCCACCCCGAAGGCGACGCCCTTCATGGCCGACACAGCTCCGTCACCCAGGCCGAAGTCGGTCTGAAACACCAGGGCGTTTTTCGCGAGCCCAGCGGTGGCCAGCGACAGAACCAGGGCACAGATCCCTATCGCGCAAAACAGTCTCTTTCTCACTTAAAAAAACCTCCTCTTTGGATATATTCTCACACCACATCAGTCTACATTTCCTAATCCTGCGGATCAAGCCCTCCGCCAAAAGACGCTATAATGGAGGGCGATTGAGAAGAAGGGGGTAAACATTATAGGGGAGAAAACTAGCTTTTTAGGAACCGAGCCGGTGGGAAAGCTTCTGGTGAAGCTGTCGGTTCCCGCCATGACCGGAATGCTGGTGATGGCGTCCTACAACGTAATAGATACTATTTTCGTAGGTAGAGGGGTCGGCCCTCTGGGGCTTGGGGCGGTAGCCGCAGCCTTTCCGATACAGTTTATAGTCCACGCTCTGGCCATGTTGGTGGGGGTGGGGACGGCGTCTTTAGTGTCACGCTCCCTAGGCGCTGGGGACCTGGGCAAGGCGGAGAGGGCGCTGGGGAACGCCCTCATCATGGCCCTTTTAGCGGGGATCGCCGTGTCCCTGTTGGGAAGAGGCCTTCTACCCTTCCTGTCGGACCTCACAGGAGCGCCGGAGGAGATCAGGCCATTTCTTCACGACTACTTAGGGACGATCTTTCTAGGCTCTCCCCTACTGGTCTCGGGGATAACCATGAACTGCGTAATCAGGGCCGAGGGCAACGCCAAGATAGCCATGCTGACCATGGTGCTGTCGGCTCTGACCAACATCGTGCTGGACCCTCTGTTCATCTTCGTCCTAAAGATGGGGGTCAAGGGGGCAGCCATAGCCACAGTTATAGCCCAGGGTGTGACCGTCTCGTGGGCTCTGGCCCACTATATGATGCCGGGGCGAAGCTCTATAACCCTAAAAAAAGAGAACGTCAGGCTGAGGCTCGACATCGTGAAAGAGGTTCTGGCCGTAGGTGGCTCGGAGTTCGCAAGGATATCAGCTCAGTCCGTAGCGGGGCTGATAATACTGAACCGGCTAAGCCTCTACGGTGGAACCGACGCCATCGCGGCCCAGGGTATAGTGCAAAAACTCATGAGCCTCAGCATAATGCCCATATTTGGCATAGCCCAGGGGCTCCAGCCCGTGGTGGGCTACGCCTACGGAGCTGCCAACGTCCTCAGGGCTAAAAGAGCGGTGGAGCTGGGCCTGATAGGGGCTTCCGCCATCTCCATAGGGACCTCCATACTGCTCATAGCCTTTCCCGATCCCATAGTAAGGGTGTTCACCGACGACCCTGCCCTGCTGGCCATGTCCAAGCGATTTATCAAAATAGCCCTGTCTCTGTACTTTTTGGTGGGGTTTCAGGTAATAGGGACAGCCACGTTCCAGGCTCTGGGGCTCGCCAGGCCGTCGATGATAATGTCACTGAGCCGCCAGGTCCTGTTTTTAATCCCTCTGGCGCTGGTCCTTCCCCCGATATTCGGCCTTCAGGGGGTGTTTTTGGTGTATCCCACCGCCGACCTTGGCGCGGCAGCTCTGACACTGTGGTTTTTGATCCACTACAGAAAGAGGCTCTTAGGGGAAAACTTATCGGGTAATATAGTCCAGGAAGAGGCGTGAAAAAGGAGTGAGATTATGGATTTCGACGACCTTATAAAGACGAGACGAAGCGTCAGGAAGTACCGATCGGCCCCTGTCCCGGAGGATATGGTGGAAGCCTGCCTAGAGGCCGCCAGGACCGCACCCAGCGCGTGCAACTCACAACCCTGGTTCTTCCACGTCTGCCGGTCCGAGAAGGTCCGGCGGGCCGTGGCTTCGGCCATGAACTCGGGGATGTTCGGCCAGGGCATGAACCGATTTATCGACCAGGCCCCGGTCATAATAGCGGTGGAGACCTTAAAGAGGGCGAAGCTGGCCCCCTGGCTGGCGGGACTGGTCAGAAACGTCCGTTACGAGATGATGGACGTGGCCATAGCCACCGACCACCTGACCCTGAAGGCGGCGGAGCTCGGCCTGGGGACATGCTGGATAGGGTGGTTCAACGAGAGGGCTGTCAAGTCCGCCCTGGGCCTTGAAAGGTCCGCCCATCTGGACGTCATGATAACCCTGGGCTGGCCCGACGATAAGCCCAGGGCTAAGAGCAGAAAGGAGCCGGGCCAGGTCCGGCGATACCTTTAGAGGGGGATCGACATCATGTTGAGCACACCTAAGGCGGAGAGGATAACCCTGGTGGTCTACGGCCTCAGAAACAGCGGAAAGTCCTATCTTACCAACAACCTACTTAGGACCGACGCGTCCATAGTATCGGACAGGCCTGGGACGACCACCGACCCGGTGGTACACGCCATGGAGATGGGCCCGTTGGGGCCCGTGTCGGTGGTGGACACCGCCGGTTTCGACGACGACGAGGACCAGCTTGGCTCCATGAGGGTGGAGAGGAGCTCCAAAAAGCTCGACGTGGCGGACCTGGTGCTGTTCGTGACCAGGTCCGACACCCCACCCACCGACGGCGAGGTTAGCATTGTTGAGAAGCTGAGAGAAAGGGGCGTTCCCTGCCTTGTGGTGCTGACCTTCTCCGACTCAGGCCTGTGCGACGAAAAGCGGCACTTCGCACCGGCTTTCAGAAAGATATCTGTGGACAACCACACGGGCCGAGGCCTGGAGGACCTGGACATGGCCCTTCAGGGGTTCTCCTCCCATATAGAGAGAGAGATAACCCCCTTGGATGGTCTGGTACAGCCAGGGGAGACGGTGCTTCTGGTCACGCCGATAGACGCATCGGCTCCGAAGGCGAGGATGATACTGCCCCAGGTGGAGACCATAAGGGACATTCTGGACAAAGACTGCACAATGGCTATCTCCACGGAGAAGAGGCTGGACCAGTGCTACAGGGGGCTCAAAGAGAGGCCGTCTTTGGTAATAACCGACAGCCAGGCCTTCTCCGAGGTAGGGGCCATCCTTCCCAAAGACCAGCTTCTGACGTCGTTTTCGATAGTTTTTGCCAGGAAGAAGGGCGACCTGGCCTTTTTCGTCGAGGGGCTCACAAAGCTATCGGAAATTCCATCCGGGGGCAAGGTCCTCGTGCTTGAGGCATGCAAACACCACAGGATGGACGACGACATAGGGACGGTGAAGATCCCCAACATATTCAGAAAAAAGGTCCGCCCCGACGTGACCTTCGAGCTCAGGCAGGATATGCCCTCAAAAGAGGACCTAAAGTCATATCACCTGGTGATCAACTGCGCCGGCTGTATGGTCACCAGAAACGACATGATGAACAGGATAGAGGCCCTCAGGGAGGCAGGAGTCCCAGGGACCAACTACGGACTTTTTCTGGCCTGGGGCAAGGGTCTCCTTCCCCGTGCCCTTGAGCCTTTCCCGGTTGAACACGCCCTATACAGAGGGTTCTCATGCTGATGACCGACAGGGAGACCGCCATACTGGTGGCCCAGGCCGACAGGGTCAGGCGGGAAAAGTACGGCGACGGGGTGTGGGTGAGGGGGCTTCTGGAGTACACCAACCGCTGTAGCCAAAACTGCCTCTACTGCGGACTCAGACGGGATAACGGTGAGATCCGTCGCTACTCTATGGACGAGGAGGAGATTCTGAACTCAGCAGAAATAGCCTACCAAGCTGGCTTCAGGACTCTGGTGCTCCAGGGGGGGGAGGACCCGGACTGGACCGCCTCAAGGCTCTGCCGTATGGTGGAGTCCATAAAGGGCCGGTTCGACGTGGCCGTGACCTTAAGCTGCGGCATTTTCAGGGGGGAGGACTACCGATCCATGGCCTCCGCTGGGGTGAACCGATTTTTGATGAGGTTCGAGACATCCGACCAGGAGCTACACCGTAAGCTGAGGGACGGGGTTACACTGTCAAGGAGGCTACAGGCCCTGTCGGACCTGAGGGAGGCCGGGATAGAGCTGGGGTCCGGTTTCATGGTGGGACTTCCTGGGGAGACCGAAGAGATACAACAGGGCAACCTGGCTCTGTGTCGGGATCTGGGGTTGGATATGGTGGGGATCGGTCCTTTCATCCCAAACCCCCAGACGCCTCTGGGGCAATGCTCCCCCGGATCCATGGAGCAGGTCGTAAAGATGACGGCCCTTTTAAGGCTGAGCCTGCCCTACTCCAACATTCCAGCCACCACCGCCGCAGGTTCCCTGTGCTCCAACGGCAGAGAGGCCATGCTCGGGGCCGGGGCCAACGTCCTGATGCCCAACGTAACCCCCGCATGTTACAGGGACCACTATCAGCTCTATCCGGGCAAGACATCCCTCAAGATGGACCATCTGCCGGACCTTGAGGAGATAGACCGCTCGTTAAGGGAGATAGGTCGATACATGGACATGGGCAGAGGGGACTCCCTGTCTATACATTTAAGGTCGTCATAGGCGATGGCGGCCGATAAGCATCTCCTGTCGACCGGCCAGCTCCACCAGCGTCCCGTTCTCCCTTCCCAGGCCCGAGACACCTTCCAGCAGGGCCATAACCGAGTTCTCCAGGTCCATGGCCCTAGCCATGGACCTTTTTGCCGCATCACATAGGCTGGACAGCATGGAGGAGACCTGTCCGTTGTATTTCGTCTGGTTCTCGGACCTGCTCAGGACCTCCTTGGTCTTAGCGCTCACGTCGGCGGCCTCCTCCGCTATGGCCTCCAGAGCCTGATAGAGCATCCTAGACCGTTCCAGGTTGGCCTGAGTCACAGACCCTCCCTCTGATGCTATATCGCTCAATTTGGCTACCCCCTTGACCATAGAGGACGATAGGTTCTTGATCCTCTTCGACGCCGCTCGGCTCTGCTCCGAGAGCTCCCGGATCTCCCCAGCCACCACGGAAAAGCCCCTTCCCGCCTCGCCAGCCCTGGCGGCCTCGATGGCGGCGTTCAAAGCAAGAAGGTTGGTCTGATCCGCTATGTCGCCTATGGTCGCCACGAAGGCCTCTATTCCCTGTGTCCCCTGCCCCAGGCCCTGGGATATCTCCAATACGGAGAGGAAGTCACGGGACATGGTCTCGACCCCCTGGCCGTTCTCCTGGGCCAGCTCTCTGGCCATGCGAGCCTGTGCCAGAGTCCTGTCGGAGCTTTTTTTGGTCTCCTCGGCTAGGCAGGCCACCTGTCTCGCCCCCTCGGTCACGGAGGACGCGTCCCTCTCAGCGGTCTGGACCGCCTCTATGCTCTCCCCCATGGACTCGACCAACTCAGCGCTGGCCTCCTGAAGCCCCGCCGTTACCGACTCGACCTTGCCAGCGATGGTGGACAGGCCGGAGGAGCTGGACATTATGCTGCCGTTTCCGTCCTTAAGGGACATCAGTACGTCCCTCTGAAAATCTATAAGGCAGTCCAGAGCCATCGAGACCCTGGCTAGCTCGTCGTTGCCGGTCATGTCACACCGGGCCGTCAGATCTCCCATGATGGCCGCCTCTGCGACGGAGGTCAGACGGCCTATCTGGGACATAAACCTCCTACAAAACAGCCCAAGGCCCATAGCGAGAAGGACCACTGCGACGGACACCAGGGCCCACTGGGTTCTCTCCAGGCGCTTGAGAGGAAGAAGTACCTCACCCCTGTCCGATACCGTGACCATCGACATGCCTCGGGAGAGCGGGAAGGACGAAAGCTGAACTCGCCTGCCGTCAAAGGCCACGTCCATGGCCGATGGTCCCTCCGTTTCGAGAAGCTCGGTGATGCTCGAGAGGATATTTTCATCCCCAGACCCAGCCAACACCTCACCGGAGGGACCTATAAGCAAGGCCCCCTCCGGTGGGATCACCCCAGTGAGTGCCGACACCGGTATATCCGCTCCCATGACGCCTAAAAGCCTTCCTTCCTGATACAGCGAGTATATGGGCATGGACAGGGTCATCACAGGCTCCTCAAGCCTTGGGGATACCCAGGGCGAAGACAACACAGCAGAACCAGCCTTCTCCGCCGACACGTACCAATGTTCGGTCCTTGGTTCGTAGTCGT
>JAQUTB010000064.1 GCA_028709985.1 Dethiosulfovibrio sp. | reverse complement strand
CCTTCGAGGAGAGAAGTAACGACGGTGATGTGGCGCATACTCGTTTCACTGACCAAGATGCTCGCCCCGGTTCTTAGTTTTACATCCGAGGAGATATGGCAGGAGCTTAAAAAAATCGATCCATCTCAGCCGGAAAGCGTCTTCCTTGCCGACTGGCCCAACGTCGTCGATAGCGAGATAGATCCCGATCTAGAGGAAAATTGGAACGGTATAGTATCGATAAAAGGCGCTATAAGCCGCGCCATAGAGGTCTGTCGTTCCAGCGGGGAAATAGGGCAATCCCTCGAGACCGCTGTTACGATAGTGAAAAAGGAAGATGGCGTTTCTACCCTCCTGTCGAACGACGAATGGCAGAGGATCGCTATAGTATCGTCCTTTTCTTGGGTTGACGATTGCCCTGATGCTAAAGAGGACGATGAGACGGGATATATGATCAAGGTATCCCCTGCGTCAGGCAGCAAATGCCCCAGATGCTGGAGGTTCTCCGAGGACGTGGACGATCAGGGGCTCTGTCCCAGATGCCAGACCGTCATCTAGAGTCTGATTCCATCGATAGCTACGAGACCGAGGGTCTGTCCTGTCCAGGGCAGACTCTCGGTCTCGTGAAGGAGTCGATAAAAATAGGGGAAGAGGACGATGGTAATAGGGTTGATATCGTTATTTCCCGGTCTCTGGGCCTGTCCCGATCTTTTGTCCAAAGGCTTATAAAAGACGGCCTTGTCAACTTGACGACATCGAACAGGACGAAATCATCCTACAAGGTCAAGACTGGAGATCAGCTGATCGTCCAGATACCGCCACCTAGACCGTTGGATATAATCCCAGAACCAGTCGATTTTTCGTTGGTTTACGAGGATAAACACATAATAGTTTTGGACAAACCGGCGGGGTTGGTCGTCCATCCATCGCCAGGTCATTGGAGGGGAACCTTGGTTCACGGTCTCCTTCATCGTTTTCCGGACATAGGTTCCATAAACGACGTAGTCCGTCCCGGCATAGTTCACCGACTGGACAGCACTACGTCTGGGTTGATGGTGATAGCCCGTGATGTTGAATCTCTGCATTCTCTTCAAATTTCTTTTCAGGAACGCTTAGTTGACAAGATATATTTAGCTCTGGCCTGCGGACGTGTTATATCCGATAAAATTTCCGTTAGAGTGCCTATCGGAAGGGACTACAAAAACCGATACAGGATGGCGGTAGATCCAGATGGAAAAGATTCCTGGACTGACGTAGAGCCGCTTTGGGATATCCCTCCGTACTCTTTTATCTCCTGCCGGCTCCATACCGGAAGGACCCACCAAATCAGGGTCCATCTCAGACATCTGGGAGCTCCTCTCGTGGGGGATACTCTCTACGGTTTTAAGAGGGCAAGGCACGGAAAGGTTGAAAAAATCCTGGGGGATAGGGTCTTCTTGCACGCATGGAGATTGAGTTTTCCCCATCCTATCACAGGGGAAAATATGTCTTTTAGAAGCACTCTCCCTTCGGACCTTATTTCGTCCCTGAAAGAGCTTCTTTCCAGAAAAGGTGGTCTATAGATATAGACTTGCTTTCTTTGTAGGTCACCTGAGCTGGTCCAGCTCCTTGAATGTGCCTGACATGCTTTTTATAGGTATAGTCAACCGGTCTGTGTTCTTTGCCGGCGTTTTTGGAATAATGCAGGGCTAACGACGCTCCTATTTTGATCCCTAGCTCGAGAAGCTGTGGATCGTTAGGGGGATTTTTCATTATCACGTGAGATCCAGGAGCCTCGTGGACGTGAAACCATATATCATTCGGTCCAGCGGATTTAAAAGTCACAAATCTATTGCTTTTCTCGCTTAAACCGACCAAAAAAAGGGCCTCGCCGAACTGGTAGGTAAGATGAGCCGGTTCCGAGGTCTTTTTGCGGTCTACCTTGACCTTGTTGGTCGAGCTCTCCGATACCAAATCCCTCAGAACTTGAATGTCCTCTATTAACTCGATTGTCTCTATCTGGGTCATTTGGGCCTCTAAAATTAGCTCTAAGTCGAATAATTTTTTTGATACTATGTCTTTGTCACAGCTATATTTCTTGTATTTTTTAAAGTATTTTCTTGCGTTCTGTGATGGGTCGAGAGAAGGATCAAGGTCTACATGGAGGGTCATTTCTTTCCCTTCGCTGTCCCAATGAATGAGGTTAACTGATTTTGATCTAGATGGTATTTTTTTTATGTTGGAAAGTATCGCTTCTCCTTTTTCCTTCAGGGTATTTGCCTCTTCCGCCATCTTAAGCTGATTTTTCAGGCCGTCGATGTGACGACAAAGCCCTTTGATCTCTTTTCGTATTGCCTTAACTCCTTTTTTGATTAAATCATCTCTTTTCCTGTTTTTAGAGGACTCCAGAATATGATCTTGGACTACTGTCATTATGTTTTTAGGTATTTCTATGGCCTCAGGTAAGATCCATGGCCATAGGGATATATACCCCCCTATATCCTGAAGCAACAGCGACTCGTCTCCGCTAACGATCATATCCATGCCACTGACGATTTCCTCCTTGGAGACAAATCCTTCACTCATCTCTCTATCCACTCTGGACGCCAGTACCTTGCCTATCCCGATGGGAGACTTTAGATATCTTTCGATGTTTTTAATCGAGACCGATGTTATGGATATCCCCTCCAGGGGGGGGGGTGTCTGATATACGATTCCAGGCAGGATGGTTCTGTATCTGTTGACATCAGGGTGAACATGTCTAGCCGACTCTATGATACGCTCGTCTTCATCGATCAGTATAAGGTTGCTGAGCCTCCCCATGAACTCTGCGACCAAGGTCGTCTTGGATCCTATCCCTGCTCCAACGTATCTATAAAATTCCACGCACATGATTCTATCTTGGTCTCTCTGATATACCCTCTTTATCTTAGCTCCGACTATGTATTTGGACAGGGCGAGGGATATACCTCCCCTTACAGCTCCCAGAGATTTGGCTATTGAGCTGCTCTCCCCGGTCAGCGACGCCCCAAAATTGTCCTGTGACCAGGATATAAAAAGCCCGTCTTTCCCGGTTTTTAGTATGGTCCAGTCCTTTCCCCCATCAACCCTTTGAATTGAGGCCCCCTCCAGCCTTTTCGATAAAGCCTGTGCCAAGACCCCCACTATTTCCGGTCCGTATCTCATAGTTGTTTTCCTCCATTTCGGCTTTTGCCAGTTTGCTCGAGGGCGTTTCCCCATCGCTATAGACTAATCTTTTTTGGAGCCCTTGACAAGATGGACCGATATGAGTAAAATTATCGCCGTCTTGCAAGAGCAGGGGCTGTGGCGCAGAGGGAGCGCGATTCCTTCGCAAGGAATAGGCCGGGGGTTCGAATCCCCCCAGCTCCACCAATCGACCCACGTTCGGGGCGTAGCGCAGTCTGGTTAGCGCACCTGCTTTGGGAGCAGGGGGTCGAAGGTTCGAATCCTTTCGCCCCGACCAATAATATGTCAGCCGGTATGCGGAAATAGCTCAATTGGTAGAGCACTAGCCTTCCAAGCTGGGGGTTGCGGGTTCGAGTCCCGTTTTCCGCTCCATTTTTTTTGCGCCGGTAGCTCAGTTGGATAGAGCAACGGCCTTCTAAGCCGTGGGTCGCGGGTTCGAATCCTGCCCGGCGCGCCATCAAGGATTTTTCTCTCTCATGGTGAGTGTAGTTCAGTTGGTTAGAACGCTGGATTGTGGATCCAGAGGTCGGGGGTTCAAGTCCCCTCACTCACCCCATTTCTGTTTTTTAGGATCGTTAGCTCAATAGGCAGAGCACCTGACTCTTAATCAGGGGGTTACAGGTTCGATTCCTGTACGATCCACCAAAAATTGGGACCGTTAGCTCAATAGGCAGAGCACCTGACTCTTAATCAGGGGGTTACAGGTTCGATTCCTGTACGGTCCACCATCTCTTCCCAATGCCTGCGCGAGAGTGGTGGAATTGGTAGACACGCTGGACTTAGGATCCAGTGCCTTGTGCGTAGGGGTTCAAGTCCCCTCTCTCGCACCATTCTTCGCGACCTTCTTGTACTTTAGTGGCCCTGCTTCCTTCCCTCGTACTGCAAACACCTCTCTGTTTTTTCCTTAAATTCCCTGTTTTATTTTTGTTTTTATGGTAGAATCGGCTAAGTCGCTTTATGCTTGGTTTTGTATCCTTTGAGGTCAGTGAGGTGTTTAGTTTGTCCGATACCCAATCTGAGAGGGAGAGACGTCTTGTCGCCATGGCCGGTGGAGATAGGTCTTTGGGCGTTGAGCTTGCTCTTATATTTTTAACTCACTACGATGAGATGCACGAGGGGCTTCGTTCTGCTGTGGCATGGGGAGATCCTCTTGAGGTGCGTCGGATGGTTCATACCATAGAGGGAAGTTTAGGATCCCTGGGCAGCAGCGATTCGGTCGAGTGTCTGATGGATCTTGGTCAAGCAGGACGGGACTCCAAGGTCGAGCTATTCGAGGGGTTATTCGAGAGATACGAAAGGGCTATCGTTGCTTCAAACGAGGTGCTCAGAAGGATAGCTTCATCGGTGGAGTAGCGCGAGGAGCTAAGTCGTCAGTGATTATAGCGATTATTTGGCATCATGGTGGTTTGTGATATACTACCTTGGTGCTTTTTGATACAGTATGTCTTGAAAGGGGTTGCTCCTCGTGAGATCAGAGATCTTGTCACAGGAAAAGAACATAGTAACGATAAAGGTAGTTGTAGAGGAAAAGGATCTATCTAAAGAGGTATCAAAAACCTACGACAGGCTGTCCAAGAACGTCTCCATTCCGGGGTTCAGGAAGGGCAGGACTCCTAAAAAGGTGCTTGATCTCCGTTTTGGCAAAGAGGCAATCCTAGCTGAGTCGATGGAGGAGATGATCCCCTCCATCCTTAGAGAGTTGACCAACGACTACGACTTAGACCTTATAGAGGACCCAGACGTCAAGGTTGATACCTTAAAGGAAGGCCAGGACGTCGAGATCACCGTTGTCTTCGAGGTCGAGCCGGAGGTGACTTTGGCCGATCTGTCCGAAATAAACGTGACACTTAATAAGATGGTCGTCACCGATGAAGTCGTCGACAAAGCGGTGGAGGATCTTAGACGGGAGCACTCTTCTCTGAAGACAGTGTACAGGAAAAGCTCCCTTGGCGACGTGGTGGTCGCGGATTATACCACTGTGGTCGTGGATAGCGATGGACAGGAACTGGTGTCCCATCCCGCGGAGACCCACTCCTTTGAGCTTAACTCTGAAGGACTGAAACCGGAGATAATGGACGTCCTTACGGCAGTCGAAATCGGGGAGGAACGGGATGCGGAGGTAACCATAGATCAGGACTACAGAGATGAAAAGTTGGCTGGTAAGACGGCAAAATATCATTTCTCCGTCAAAGAGGTCCAGGAAAGGGTCCTTCCAGATCTGGACGACGATTTCGCTAAAAAGGTAATGGGAGACGATGGCGAGATCTCCTCTCTGAAGGATAAAGTGAGAGAGCAGATACAGATTCGGATGGACGAGGAAGGTCGTAGGGTAGCGGAGACAGAGATGATTTCCAAGGCTGTTGAGGGATCCTCCGTTGAGGTTCCTGTCTCTATGATAGAGAGACAGAAGGCCCATATCGTCAAATCATACGAGGAGAGAAACGAGCCCTCCCCGTCCGGCGATGATATCTATAAGAAGGCTGAGGCTGACGTAAAAGAGTTCCTGGTTCTGGAGGCTTACGGCAAGGATCTTGGAGTAGATATATCCAAGGAGGACCTTGACGAGGAATTCACCAGGCTTTCTGGGCTTTACGGCATAGCGGTTGATACGGTGCGTAAGGCGTTGCTCAAGGATAAAGACCGTATAAACGGTATGGCAAACGAGATCCGTCTCAGGAAAACCCTGAGCGCCATGATGGAAAAGGTCAATATAGAGGAGAATAAGCTCAACTAGACGGAGGAACGGAGGTATCCCTATGTATGTCCCTTACGTCATAGAACAGACTGGCAGAGGTGAGCGTTCCTACGATATATACTCCAGGCTGCTTAAGGACAGGATCGTTTTTATCGGGGATGAGATCAACGATCCTCTTGCAAATTCGGTTATCGCTCAGATGCTTTTTCTGGAGAGCGATAACCCCGACAAGGATATATACTTCTACATAAACTCGCCAGGTGGATCTACCACATCAGGTTTGGCCATCTACGATACCATGCAGTACATAAAGTGCGATATTTCAACCATAGTGGTCGGTATCGCGGCCAGCATGGCTGCGGTGCTTTTGGCCGCTGGAACCTCCGGCAAGAGAATCTCTTTGCCCAACAGCAGGGTCATGATCCATCAGCCCTGGGGAGGCGCTAGAGGTAAGGCCTCAGATATGGAGATCCAGATGAGAGAGATATTGCACACGAAAGAGACCTTGAATAAGATTCTCGCAAAGCACACAGGCAAAGATTTCAAGGTCGTTGAGAGCGACACAGAGAAAGACTACTATATGTCGGGGGAAGAAGCATTGGCCTATGGCCTTGTGGATAAAGTCATCGATAGACGATAATGCCCGGCTCAATGGCCGTACAGATAAGGGAGCCCTTGTTGGGTATCCCTTATCTGTGCATTGTGACCTAGCTGTCAGATACCTTTATCTGTCGAATCCCAAGGAGGATAAAGCATGAAAAATTTTAACGATATAAACAGGACCGGTGAGAGAGGCATTCGCTGTTCTTTTTGTGGAAAGACGCAGGAAGAGGTGTTAAAGCTTATCGCAGGACCTGGCGTCTATATATGTAACGAATGCATAAACCTGTGTTCTTTGTTACTACAGGAAGACCAGATCACAGGAGAGTCCGCGATCGACGGCGATTCCAACCTTGAGTTCACCTCTATACCTAAACCCAAGGAGATAAAGTCCTATTTGGACCGTTACGTTATATCCCAGGAACACGCTAAAAAAGCTGTATCGGTCGCTGTATATAACCATTACAGGCGAATCCAGAACAACCTTGAGAAGGACGGGGACGTAGAGATACAAAAGAGCAATCTGCTTCTGACCGGACCGACCGGCTCAGGCAAGACCCTTTTGGCTCAGAGTCTGGCCAAAAAGCTTAACGTGCCTTTCGCTATAGCCGACGCTACCACCCTTACCGAGGCTGGCTACGTAGGTGAGGACGTGGAGAACATACTGGTGAGGCTCCTACAGGCGGCAGATTACGACATAGCTGCCGCTGAGAGGGGCATAATATACATAGACGAGATAGACAAGATAACGAGAAAATCCGAGTCTACGTCTATAACCAGAGACGTATCCGGTGAGGGAGTTCAGCAGGCGTTGCTCAAGATACTTGAGGGTACCGTCGCGAACGTTCCGCCCAAAGGTGGAAGAAAGCACCCTTATCAGGATTTTTTACAGATAGACACCAGTAATATCCTTTTCATCTGCGCCGGTGCTTTTGACGGTCTTGAGGACGTCGTGGCCAAGAGGGTCAACAAAAAGGTTATCGGTTTTGGCGGTGAGATAAGAAAGACCGTCAAGGGCAAGGATTACGACCTTCTTCGTCAAGCTGAACCGGATGATCTCATGGCGTATGGGTTTATCCCGGAGATAATCGGCCGGTTGCCGGTTCTCGTGCCGATGGAATCGCTCGATGAAGACGCCCTGGTGAGAATACTCACCGAGCCGAAAAACGCCCTGATACGCCAATACCAGAAGCTTTTCGAGCTGGAGGGAGTGGCACTGGAGTTTACCGAGGACGCCATGAGACTGGTCGCCCAGAAGGCGTTGGAGAAGAACACCGGAGCCAGAGGGCTTCGCACCATCCTGGAGGGCAGGATGCTGGATCTCATGTATAACCTGCCATCAAGGGAGGATAGCGTTGCCCGAATAGTGATAG
>JAQUTB010000063.1 GCA_028709985.1 Dethiosulfovibrio sp. | reverse complement strand
TGGGCCTCTCCCTGTCCTTTACATGGAGACTCGGACCCGGTCGACATCTCCGGCAAAAGAGCGCTTATGATAGGGTCATATCACATAGGGTTTCTAGCCACAGCACAACAGATAGACGGTGTAAGGTCGGTTCTTGAGCCCCAGGGAGTGCTTCTGGACGTCGAGTTTATGGACACAAAACGGCTAGGTCAGGAAGAGAACGAAAACAGGTTCAAGGCTGATCTGGCCTACAAGATCTCTCGGCTACCACCCTACGACGTGGTTCTGCTGGGTGACGACGCGGCACTGAACTTCGCATTAGGCGAGAGCCATGACCTTTTCCGCTCAACCCCCATGGTTTTCTTCGGTGTCAACGATATAAACCTGGCACTGGAGCAAAACGATAATCCCCGGGTAACCGGCGTCGTAGAGGCTGTCTCTATGAGAGGGACCATAGAGCTGATCCAGAGGCTACAGCCGAACGTCAAGGAGATAATAGCCGTCGTCGACGGTCAGCCTTCAGGTCAGGCCGACCTCAAAAAGTTCATGTCCAACCAGGACATTTTTCCACACATATCCTTCTTATCAGTCCCGCTGGACAGGTTGACCTGGGAGGAGTCGGCGAAAAAGCTGAGGGATATCTCTGGGACGGACAAGGCAGCCCTGCTGCTCTCCGCCTACTGCGACAGGGCAGGGGAAAACAGGTCCTTTGAGGTTGGGCTTTCATCGATACTGGAGAACCTATCCATACCCTGTTACCACCTCTGGCTCCACGGACTGGGAAAGGGCATGTTGGGGGGGAGGGTGATCTCCCAATACGACCAGGGGAGATCAGCTGCCCAGATGGCCGTCAGGATCCTCAGGGGGACGCCGGCAGACTCCATCCCCGTGTTGACCGAGAGCCCCAACAGACACGTCCTCGACCTGGACGTCATGAAGCGTTTCTCGATACCCCTGTCCAGAGCTCCAGAGGGATCGGAGATATTGAACAAGCCGTCCCTACCGCCCCACGGCGGGGCAAACCCGTGGCTACCGATAGCTATCGGGCTATCCGCAGGTGGAGTCATCTCGTTTATGGCGATCGCGGTCTGCCGCAAGAGGGAGGGACACAGTAAAGAGCTGGAGACCCTGGTACAGGACAGGACGTCCAAGCTGGAGAAAAGCAAGAAAGAGGCTATGTTCCTGGCCGCTAAGGCACAGGAGGAGGCGAGAAGGGCCCAAGATACCCTGGACAGGTTGGCTAGGTCCGAGGCCATGCTTATAGAGGCGAAGGAGGCGGCCGACCAAGCCAACAGGGCTAAGAGCGACTTCCTGGCCACAATGAGCCATGAAATCCGAACACCCCTTAACGCGGTGATAGGATTAAGTCGAATTTTGATGAAAGACAGTCTGTCGGAGAGGCAAAAGAGCCAGGTGTCCAGTATCAACGGATCGGCTCTATCGCTGCTCGGGATAATAGACGACATACTGGACTTCTCCAAGATAGAGGCAGGCAGGATGGAGATAGAGAGGATACCCTTCCTTCTGGAGGAGGTTTTATTGGAGTCCATAGGGGCTGTCTCTCTGGAGGCGGAGGCCAGGGAGATAGAGATCCACGTCGACAAGTCCCCGACGATCCCACCGACCGTGTCGGGGGACCCTCTGAGGCTGAGACAGGTCATGAACAACCTTCTGAGCAACGCGGTCAAATTCACCGAGAAAGGGGACATCGTCATATCGGTGAAGGAGGCCTCCAGAGGCGAGGAGAATATAGAGGCCGAACTGTCCGTCACGGACTCAGGAATAGGCATGACGGAGGAACAGCTCGGTCGGATATTTGAGCCCTTTATTCAGGCTGACAGCTCCACTACCAGGAGATATCGAGGGACGGGGCTTGGCCTAGCCATATCCAAGAGGCTATGCGAGCTGATGGGAGGAAGTCTGAGGGCAAAGAGCGCACCAGGGGAGGGAAGTACCTTCACCTTCTCGATACCGCTGGGCATCAGAGACCGCTCGGACAGGTTAAGGACTAAAAACAGCCTCTCGGGACTCAAAATCCTCACTGTTGATGACAACCCCATCGCCAGGAAGATATTGAGCAAGGTTCTGGCCTCCATGGGCTTCGAGGTCGAGACCGTCTCCAACGGAAAAGACGCCATTGCCAGGCTGAAGTCCGAGGAGGAGGAAGGACGCCCCTTCGGGTTGGTCATAATGGACTGGAAGATGCCTGGCATGGACGGCCTGGAGACGGCCCAGAGGATATTGCAGAACGGACTAATCCATCCTCCAAGCATGCTGATGGTTACGGCTCACAGAAAGACGGAGATTCTGGAGGAAGCCCTTAAGGCCGGTTTTTCCTCTGTGCTGACGAAACCGGTGCAGCCATCGTCGCTTCTGGATGCCATCGTTGCCTTATCCGAGGATAAGCGTCCCTCCGGGGAACGGACGGAAAAGCCCGTTTCCATCGACCTAAAAGGAGCTAGGGTGCTTCTGGCGGAGGATAACGACATAAATCGAGAAGTAGCGCTCCAGTTTCTTCTCGATGCACAGGCGAACGTGACCGAGGCAAGAGACGGCAAGGAAGCGATTGACCTGGCATCAAAATCGGACTTTGACATGATCTTGATGGACATACAGATGCCCAGGATGGATGGCCTCGAGGCCACCAGGATAATAAGATCCAGGGAGACCCACAGAAGAACCCCCATCATAGCTATGACGGCACACGCAATGAAAGGGGACAGGGAGAGGTGTATCGATGCGGGAATGGACGACCACATCCCCAAACCTGTTGACCCGGACATACTTATAGCCACAGCATACAGATGGATTTTCGGCAAAGACGAGATGAAACAAGTCCCTCCCGTCCGGGAGGAAGAGTCTGATGAGAGTGCCCAGTTTCCAGGGATCGACCTTGCCGCAGGCCTAAAGAGGTCCGGTGGCGACAGAAGCAGGTACAGGTCGCTGCTGGACAAGTTTATAATGGAATTTTTCCCCCTCGGAGAAAGCGCCATGGAATCATTTAACACAGGAAACGTTCAGGAGTCATCCAGGCTGATCCACTCCATGAAGGGGGCATCGGCCACACTTGGGCTCCTGGACGTACAGCGGCTATCCGAGGACCTGGAGAACTCCATCGCCTCGGGGAACCTAGAGCTGGACCATATATGGCGAGAGCTTCAGGGGCTTGAGCAAGAGATCCGAGAACTACTATCCTGCCTCGGAGACAGCGAGTGCGTCGAGGCAATAGAGGTGAAGGGGATAACCACCGAGGAAGCTCTCGGTATCCTATCTTCCATCAGGGGATACCTCGACGTGAGGCAGCCTAGGCCTATACTGGACTATCTGGAATCCTACAGCTGGCCAGAGGAGGTATCGGAAGACATCGGTCGTATTAAGGACATGGTGTCTCGATATCGATTCAAGGAAGCATATTCTCCGTTGGACTCGGCGATGGAAAAACTGGGCGGTGAAAGAGAATGACCCCCTACAGAGGGACCATACTGGTTGTGGACGACACGGAGATGAACATAGACTTCCTGCTTTCCTTCCTGTCGGAGGATTACGACGTCAGCGTTGCGACCAACGGATGGGACGGGATAGATCTGGCCTGTTCCATAACGCCTGACATAATCCTGCTGGACATAGTCCTTCCGGACATAGACGGCTTCCAGGTCTGCAGCTGCCTCAAGGACGACGAAAGGACCTCGTCCATACCCATTATCTTCGTCACGTCCCTGGAGAAAGAGGTCGACGAGGCCAGAGGGCTGGAACTGGGCGCGGTGGACTATATAGTCAGGCCCTTCTCGCCCGAGCTGGTGAAGGCCAGGATAAGGAACCACCTGGAGCTGGAGAGACATAGACACAACCTAGAAGAGCTGGTAGAGGCCAGGACAAAGGACTTAAAAGCCGCTCAATTAGCGTCTCTACAGTGCATGGCCATGCTTGCCGAGGCCAGGGATTCAGGGACAGGGGCCCACGTCCAGAGGACAGGAAGGTACGTCATGACTATAGCCGATTACCTGGCCTCCAAGGGTATAAGGGGACGGGAGATATCCCGTAACGAGGTTGAGACACTTACCCAAGCGTCCCCCCTCCACGACGTCGGAAAGGTGGGAGTTCCTGATCGGCTGCTCCTCAAGCCTGGCAAGCTGACGGAGGAGGAGTTTGAGGAGATCAAGAGGCACGCTTCCTACGGAGCGGAGATCTTGAAGCAGGCGGAGCGGGAGCTAGGCCCCATTCCCTTTCTCGTGATGGCTCAGACCATAGCACAGAGCCACCACGAGAGGTGGGACGGCCACGGTTACCCTACGGGGCTGAAAGGAGAGGACATTCCACTCCCAGCCCGAATAATGGCCATAGCCGACGTCTACGACGCCCTCAGGAGCGAGAGGCCCTACAAGAAGGCCTTCTCCCACGAGAAGGCAAAAAAGATAATCGTCTCCGAGTCTGCCAGCCATTTCGACCCGGTTCTGGTGGAGGTGTTCCTGGCCGTCGAGGGAGAATTCGAGTCGATAGCTAAAAAATACATGTAGCGAACGGTCCGTGCGAAAATCGCACGGACCGTTCGCTTTCCAAACGAAACGCCGCTCATGCAAAAAAGAGAAACAAATCACAAGACTGAAAAATGACTCCACTGGAGCTTTTACAAAAAAACACCCTCCCAAAGTTTTTCGGCAACTTTTTTGCTTATATAAATAGTGCAGAGACATTATCTTTATCCTGGAGGTGCTTTTTTATGGCAACAGAACGAATAGTGCTCAACGACGAGGCGGAGAAGAAGAGGAAAAACACCCTAAGCGTGCTGCTAGGTGCGGCGTTTTTGATGGCTACATCGGCGATAGGACCGGGCTTTTTGACCCAGACGGCGGTGTTCACCGAACAGATGAAGATGGCCTTCGCTTTCGCCATCCTGGCGTCCATCCTGATAGACATAGTGGTCCAGCTCAACATCTGGAGGATCCTGGCCGTATCGGGAATGAGAGCCCAGGACGTGGCGAACAAGGTACTCCCGGGACTGGGATATTTCCTTGCCTTCGCCGTGGCGACCGGAGGGCTTGTCTTCAACATAGGAAACGTGGGAGGCGCGGCCATGGGAGTCAACGTCCTGACCGGCTGGCCTATACCGGTCGGAGCGTCCCTCAGCGCCCTGGTTGCGATATTCATCTTCCTCCGCAAGGAGATGGGAAGCGCCATGGACAAGTTCACCCAGGTCCTGGGATTCGTCATGATAGCCATGGTTCTCTACATGGTCTTTAAGACCAATCCTCCGGTGGGCGACGCCATCAAAGAGGCGTTCATGCCCTCCAGCATAAACTGGATGATCGTCCTCACCTTGGTTGGTGGAACGGTTGGAGGCTACATCTCCTTCGCAGGAGCCCACAGGATAATCGACGCAGGGCTCACGGGGAAAGAGAACCTGGGATCCATCAGCAAGGGATCCATCAATGCCATAGCCATAACAGGAATCATGAGGTTTTTGCTGTTTTTAGCCATACTTGGTGTGGTCATGATGGGCCATAAGCTCGACCCCGCCAACCCTCCTGCATCGGCCTTCCAGCTTGGAGCAGGGGACATAGGCTATAAGATCTTCGGTGTGATACTCTGGGCAGCAGGTATAACTTCGGTTATAGGGGCCTCCTATACGTCCATATCGTTCCTGAAGACCCTCTTTAAGTCGGTCGGAGATCACCATAGGGCCTGGATGATAGGGTTTATCGTCTGCTCCACAGCGATCCTCGCCACCATAGGGAAACCCGTCGCTCTGCTCATATTCGCCGGATCCATCAACGGCCTGATACTCCCTCTGGCTCTCATATCGGTCCTCCTTGCGGCGAACAAAAAGGAGATCGTCGGAGACTACAAACATCCTATGTGGATGTCGCTCTGCGGCTACGTCATGGCTGCCTTCACCATGTGGATGGGGGTTAAATCCCTTAGCTCCATAATGAAGCTCTTCTCCTAGACTCAAGGGCAACAGGGCTATAATGGGGGCGAGGGATATATTCCTTCGCCCTATGTCGAACGAGAGGTGAACGTCATGAACGAAACCCCTAAAGTCCACCCAGCGGGGGAAACCTGTCTGGTGGTGGACTTCGGAAACTCAATTTCCCTTGAGATAAACGGCCAGGTTCAGGCCCTAAGGTCGTTCCTGGAGTCGAAAAACATACAGGGCATCATGGAGATAATGCCCACCTACCGGTCCCTGGCTGTGTACTTCGACCCAGTTAGGTCGGACCTGGACAGGATAAAATCCGCCATCTCCGAGGGGCTCTCCTCCCTGGGAGAGAGCGCTTCCATAGGCACGAAAGAGGCGGTAATACCGGTATGCTACGGCGGAGACCACGGACCGGACCTTCCCTCCGTTGCAAAACATCACGGCATAACCGAGAACGAGGTCGTGGCCAGACACTCGGGCAAAAGCTGCTACTGCTATATGCTCGGCTTCACCCCGGGATTTTCCTACCTAGGGGGAATGGACGAATCGATAGCGACTCCAAGGCTAGAGACCCCAAGGGAGCTCATACCTGCTGGAAGCGTCGGCATAGCGGGCAAGCAGACTGGCATATATCCCATAGACAGCCCGGGAGGCTGGCAGCTAATAGGCAGGACCCCTCTCACCATGTACGATCCGTCCAAAGACCCAGCGACACTGCTGGACGCTGGGCTGTGGGTCAGGTTCAGGCCCATCGACCAGGACGAATACGACGAGATCCAGGCAAAGGTAAAACAGGGCAGCTACGTCCTGGAGATAGTGGAAAAGGGGGAGATATCGTGAGACTGGAGGTAAAGTCCCCTGGAATGCTGACCACCGTCCAGGACCTAGGACGATGGGGACATCAGGCCATAGGCATGCCTGTAGCGGGAGCGATGGACCCTATGGCCCTGAAAAGGGGCAACCTTATGGTCAAAAACCCCCAGAACGCCGCCGCCCTGGAGATAACCGTCATGGGGCCGTCCCTCACGGTCCACGGAAGTGGGCTAATAGCCCTCACCGGCGCCGATCTAGGGATGGCGATAAACGGGGTCCCCTCCGAGCCATGGAGGACCTATTCGGTTCAAGACGAGGATACCGTCTCCTTCTCCGGCATGAAGGGACAGGGTTGCCGGGGCTATCTATGCGTCTCAGGGGGAATCGACGTTCCATCGCTCATGGGGAGCAGATCGACCTACATCAGAGGCAAGATCGGCGGCTACATGGGCAGAGCCCTCACAAAGGGGGACATCCTCACCTGCGGCGAACCCTATATACTCTGGGACAGGTGTGCAGGCTTCTCCTGCCCCGACGATCTGAGGCCAAACTACGCCCCGTCCCTCCCTTTAAACGCCGTCTTAGGGCCTCAGGACGACTGTTTCACAGAGGAGGGCATCCAGACCTTCCTGTCGGGAGAGTACACCGTCTCCCCCGCCGCGGACCGGATGGGATACAGAATGGACGGACCTAAAATAGACCACTTAGACGGAGCAGACATAGTGTCCGACGGCATCTGCCTCGGTGCGGTGCAGGTTCCAGGCCACGGCCAGCCCATAGTGATGATGGCGGACCGCCAGACCACCGGCGGCTACACCAAAATAGCGGTGATCACCGGCAAGTCGGTGGCTCGGCTGGCCCAGAGACTGCCGGGGGAATCGGTACGCTTCCAGTCCATGAGCCAGGATCAGGCCGTGCAGGAGGCGAGGTCCGAGGCCCAGGAGATCGAGAGGCTGAGACTGGCCGTAGAAGGATGGATAGCGTCTCCTAGGGAGATCGTCCAAGATGAGGCGACACCCGACTCCGGCAGGCTGGCTCTGAGCGTTGAAGGCCAAAGATACGACGTCACATGGGAAAGACTTTAGAGGAGGGGTGGAATTGAGCAAAATAGACCTTAACAGCGACCTAGGGGAGAGCTTTGGAGCCTACGAGATGGGA
>JAQUTB010000062.1 GCA_028709985.1 Dethiosulfovibrio sp. | reverse complement strand
AATACCAGATAAGGACGGGCATCCTGAACGTCGGAGACCAGGCCTCGGCGGTGGTGGAGAGCCTGACCAAGCTCAGGGCCCAGGTCACCGCAAAAGAGGTCGAGCTGAGATCCACCCAGACCTTCGCCACGGCGAACAACCCTAGGGTAAAACAGCTACAGGCAGAGCTATCGAGCCTAAAACAGCAGCTCAAGAGGATGGAGGCCAGCACGGGCTCCACATCGCCATCGGACATATCCCTGAAGGACCTGCCTGACGCAGGGCTGGAATACCTGAGGCTCATGAGAGACCTCAAATTCCACGAAACCCTCTACGGAATGCTCCTAAAACAGTACGAAAGCGCCAGAATATCCGAGGCCCAGGAGCCAAGCGTCGTCCAGGTGCTGAGCAAGGCGGAGCCGCCGGAGAAAAAAGACAAGCCCAAGAAAAAGCTAGTAGTTGTTTTGGCCACGGTTCTTGGAGGGTTTATAGGGATATTCGGAGCCTTCCTAAAGGAGTTCGCAGCCAACGCCCAGTCGGACCCAGAGAGAAAGGCAAAGATGGACGAGCTGAAAAGGAACCTGAGGATATTCGGCGGCAAAAAAAGCTAGACAAGGAGTGTTTGTGGTGGCAAAGTACATAGCTTTTGTGAAGTGGGGCCTTCTTGCCCTGGACGGAATGACATTTCTTCTGGTGGCAACCGTAGGCTCTACGACCTTAACCCAGATACTTAGCCACCCAATCCAGTGGGGGACGTTGCTGGTGGCTATAATACTCTCTCTCTACGCCTGTCGGTGCTACGACTTTGAGTCGTTATCCCAAAGTCGAAAAGGAGAGTCTATGTTCAGGGTCTTCATAGGGTCGTCGGTAGCGATCGTCCTGGTGGGGATAGGAACCCTCTACACCGTGCCGAACTACCTCCGAATACTGTCCAAAATGGAGTTTGCGACCATCTGGCTCGGCTTTGCATCGATAGCGAGCCTAGCCAGATGGATAATATCTAAGGGCCTCAGATATCTCCTGCCATGCAAGAGGGCCATAATAGTCGGTGAAAAGTCAAAATGGCATCCTATTATGATGGAGATATCTGAAAAACTGGTTCGCAAACTCCTTCCGGTGGCCTACTGCGAGCCTAACGAAAAGTCCATACAGGAAGCCATAAACCTAAAAGGACAGACCCAGATCATCATACTGGCGGACAGCTCCTTCTCCTCTGAGGAAGGACAGACATCCCTGATATCCGCCCTCAGACACAAAGGCATCGAAACCATCTTTCTGCCGGAACTGGCGGAAAAATATCTAGGCAGAATTCCCCATGAACTGCTAATAGAATACTCAGACTACTATCATATATGTCTCAGCAGGGAGATAAACGACAAACCTCAGAGAATCAGCGACATACTGGCAGGCTTTGTGGGAATGACGGCAGGAATGATACTCATGATCCCCACGGCCATAGCTGTGGCGGCCTCCTCAGGCTTTCCGGTTATCTTTACACAAAGGAGAATCGGAAAAAACGGCAGGGTCTACACCCTGCACAAGTTCAGAAGCATGACCAAGGAAAAACCTCAAGGAGCGGCCTTCGCGAACCAGGAGCAGTGCAGAATAACCAAAGTGGGCAGGTTCATAAGAAAAACAAGATTGGACGAGCTGCCCCAGTTCTGGGACGTACTCACAGGCTCGATGAGCCTTATAGGCCCAAGGCCAGAACAACCGGAGTTCGTAAAGAGCTTCAGAGAAGAGATACCGTTCTACGAATATCGCCACAGGATAAGACCTGGCATAACAGGCTGGGCGCAAATAAACTTCACCTACGCAGCAGACGTAACGGAAACCAGGAAGAAACTGGAATACGACCTTTACTACGTAAAGAACAGGTCGCTACTGCTAAACCTCCAGATCGGCCTGAAGACCGTTGAGACCATGTTGGGAATGAGGGGATCGAGATGAGAAAAGCAGAACTGAGTGCGATGGTGACTCTAGGCATCCCTTTTCACGAAGGAGTGCCTAACAATCATCTTGAGCAGGCTATAAAGTCGATACTCAACCAAACAGTTATCCCTTCAGAAATCCACCTAATTCAAGATGGAGAAGTCTCTGAGTCGAAAGCTAGGGTCATAAGAAAATACCTTGAGCCTAATAAAATAACTCTCATGGTAAACAAAAAAAACTATGGACTCGCATACAGCCTAAACAGGTCCATTGAACAAACAAAAACTAAATACTACGCCAGAATGGACTCCGACGATATTGCGCTACCCCAAAGGATTGAGCTACAAATTTCTTATATGGAAAAAAATCCCTGTGTGGATATTTTAGGGTCTTGGGCCCTTGAGTTCAAAAACGATAACTACAAAAACCAAAAAGATTTATTTCTCAAAAAAATGCCAACTGCACAAAGAGATATTGAGGCTTGGTTTCACTTTAGAAATCCACTGATACACCCAACTGTTGTATTTAGACGAAGTGTATTCAGCAAAACAGGTATGTACTCCGAGAAATTTAAATCAGATCAGGACCTAGAACTGTGGGGAAGAGCACTGAAAAACAATGTCAAGATAGCCAACTTACCTATCCCCTTACTGCTCTTTAGAACGGATAACATGATAAAAAAACGCTCAGAAAAAAACAGGATCATGCGACAAGTAAAAGCAAGATTTTCATATAACACTTTGTCACTAAGGCTAAACGCATTAAAAGTTATGGCTATAATCTTCAGAATGCTACCCCACAGTATAAGGGAATGGGGATACTGCAATCTTAGATAATAAAGACATAGCCAATAGAAGAGGTGACGAAGTGCATGATAAGAAAGCTAAAAAAAGCAGAGAGCAAACTAAGTGCTGTCCTAAATAAAAATCCCAAGATAAAAAGAGGTATAAAAAAGCTCTATCAAATCACAACGATTCTTCTCTCACCTAAGAAGTGTAACGTTAAGGGGAACGTGAAGCGTATTACCCCTAACGACGATTTCGAGTATTTTTTTGGCTATTACGATAAATCTCCGTGGGATGCTACAGACCGTTATTTGTTATCCCTAAAAACAGTCGACACACATAGCTATCCTGCCTCTGATGTCAAATCCGAGATAGTCATAGTAGATTCAAAAGACGGCAAATGTACTACCATTGGGTCGACAGCCTCTTGGAACGTACAGCAAGGATGTATGCTTCAATGGCTTGGACCAGGCTTCAGCGATAGGATTATATTCAACACATTCAGAGACAAACATCCTTGTTCTGTCATCATAAACATAAAATCAAAAGAAGAGGAAGTAATAGCAGCCCCTATTTACTCTGTATCGCAAGATGGCAAAACCGCCCTAACACTTGACTTCTACAGATTGAACAGATTACGTCCTGGATATGGGTACATAAATAAGCCTGATGTCACCGCAAAGAAACTAATACCCGACGGTTTTTGCATATGGTCTGTAGACATAAGCACAAAAAAGATAAAGGGAATTTTTACATATAAAGACCTAATGAATATCGACAAAAGAGATGAAATGGTTGGAGCAGAGCACAAAGTAAATCATTTATCAATTTCCCCAAGTGGGAATAGGTTTATGTTTATACACCGCTGGATAAACAAAGGACGAAAATACTCTAGGCTTCTAACCGCTAATATAGACGGCAGTGACCTTTATAATCTAAGTGACAACGACATGATCTCACATTGCACATGGAAAGACGATAAGTTCATACTGGGATATTTAAGAAAGAATAAAGTCGACGGGTACTTCTTTCTTGAAGATAAGACACATAACTACAAGCATTTATGGCCTAGTATCGTGTGGGACGGACATCCTAGCTATTCTCCAGACAGATCGATAGTAATAACAGACACATACCCAGATAGAACCAGGACATCGAGAGTAATGGTATTGGACCCTACGACAGGTACGCATAAAGAGATTGCGTCCATGTATAACCCATTCAAATATGACAACGATGTCAGATGTGATTTACACCCTCGATGGAATCGTAGGGGCGACACTATATGTGTAGATGGAGTATTTGAGGGGAAAAGGGCTATATATACAATACCTGTGCCATTAAAAAAATTGGAGGTTAAATAAAATATGCGCATATGCATGATAGGAACAGGCTATGTAGGTCTCGTCACCGGAACCTGTCTGGCGGAGGTTGGAAACCACGTCTGGTGCGTGGACGTAGACCAGAGGAAGATAGAGAAGCTCCAAAACGGAGAGATCCCAATATACGAGCCCGGGCTGGAGGACATAGTCGCCAGAAACGTAAAGCAGGGAAGGCTTCAGTTCACTACCGACCTTAAAGAGGCCCTGGACGACAGCTTGTTCGTCTTTATCGCTGTGGGAACCCCTCCTGGCGAGGATGGCTCCGCTGATCTATCCTACGTCTTCAACGCCGCAAAACAGATCGGGTCCTACATGGAAAACTACAAAATCGTCGTGGCAAAATCCACCATTCCCGTAGGGACAACGGAGAAAATCGCTGGGCACATATCCCAGGAGATCGCATCCAGAGGACGTAAGGATCTGGACTTCGACGTGGCCTTCTGCCCGGAGTTTCTCAAAGAGGGATCAGCCATAGACGACTTCATGAAACCCGACCGTATCGTCGTAGGAACCCAAAACAGCAGAACCGCCGAGCTTCTGAAAGAGCTTTTCTCCCCCTTCTGCATGAGGGAAAACAGGATAATATCCATGTCCATTCCCTCTGCGGAGCTAACCAAATACGCCTCCAACTCTATGTTAGCCACAAGGATCAGCTTCATGAACCAGCTGGCCAGGTTCTGCGAGAAAGTCGGAGCGGACATAGACCAGGTGCGCCACGGTATGGGAAGCGACAGCCGAATTGGCTCGGCCTTCCTCTATCCCGGCGTGGGATACGGCGGATCCTGCTTCCCTAAAGACGTTAAAGCACTTATACACTCGGGCATAGAAAACCAAAGCCCTATGACCCTCCTGGAGTCGGTGGAGGAGATAAACAAAACCCAGAGAGAGTGGTTCTATCAGAAGGTATTAAATCACTACGATGGTGACCTTTCGGGAAAGACCTTGGCGGTATGGGGCTTGAGCTTTAAACCTAACACCGACGACGTGAGAGAAGCTCCCGCTCTGGACATAATACCCTGGCTGCTGGAAAAAGGGGCCACCGTAAGGGCCTACGACCCGGTGGGACAGGAAAACGCAAAGGCCGAGCTTCCAAAGACCGACAGTATAATCTACTGCGAGGACAACTATCAGGCACTGGAAAACGCCGACGGTCTTCTCCTCCTGACCGAATGGCTTCCCTTCCGTCGTCCCGAGTTCGATAGGATGAAAGAACTAATGGCAGGAGACGTAATCTTCGACGGAAGAAACCAGTATAACCCGGAGCAGATGAACGCCATGGGATTCGTCTATCACGGCATAGGGAGGTGTGTTCTGTGACGAAACACTGTCTAGTCACAGGAGGAGCGGGGTTCATCGGAAGCCATCTGGTGGACCTGCTCATGGATCAGGGCTGGAACGTCACGGTAGTGGACAACTTCGACCCCTTTTACGACAAAGCGATCAAGCTGTCCAACATAGCCCCTCACAGAGATAACCCAAAATATCGTCTGGTGGAGGAGGATATCCGTAACCTGCCGGGCCTGAGGGAGAAGCTGAACGACAGCTACGACGTAATAGTCCATCTGGCGGCCAAAGCGGGGGTAAGGCCATCTATACAGGATCCTGTAGGCTATCAGGAGGTAAACGTAACAGGCACACAGAACATGCTAGAGTTCGCCAAAGAGAGGGACATAAAGCAATTCGTGTTCGCATCGTCCTCCAGCGTCTACGGCATAAACCCTAACGTGCCGTGGAGCGAGGACGATCACGTACTGATGCCCATAAGCCCCTACGCCTCGACCAAAGTAAGCGGAGAGCTCATGGGACACGTCTACAGCCACCTTTACGGCATAAGATTTTTAGCACTCAGGTTTTTCACCGTCTACGGACCGAGACAGAGGCCTGATCTTGCTATACATAAATTCACAAAACTCATAAAAGAGGGCAAGCCTATACCGGTCTATGGAGACGGAAGCACCAGAAGGGACTATACCTACGTAGAGGATATAGTAAAGGGCATAAGATCCGCCATGGACTACGATAAAACCCTCTACGAAGTCATAAACCTGGGCAACAACAAAACAGTAAGCCTGGCGGAGATGATAGAGGCTATAGAGCAAACCCTGGGCATAAAGGCGGTCATAGACAGACAGCCAACCCAACCGGGAGATGTGCCACAGACCTGGGCAGATGTGAGGAAAGCCAAAAAAATAATAAGATACTCCCCTACAACAGAAATAACTAAGGGGATAGCCCAATTCGGAAAGTCTAAGTCATGATATCAATCATAATACCGACACACAACTCAGAGCATTTTCTATTAAACACAATAAATAGTCTTCAAATACAGACAGACCAGGATTTTGAGATCATTTTTGTGGATGACAACTCCAATGACAGCACAATACATCTAATAAAAGAATTTAAATTAAAAAACAAAGAAAAAGTCCAGATACTAGCATCCCCCCAAAATATAGGTCCAGGTGGGGCTAGAAACTTAGGAATAAAAAGTGCAAAAGGAGAGTTCATACTTTTTCTTGATTCTGATGACATACTGACCAATAATGCCATAGAAAAATTAAATAAAATAATAGCCACTAAGCCGATAGACTGCCTGTTTTTCGATGCACTATCAGTAAAAGATACAAAAAAAACGTACCTCAAAACTCTTCCCTTTAAAAATGAAGTTATCATCTCCAAGGAGATAGCAATCGCACTCTCATCAGGAGGAGTTTGTGGCAAATTATACAGAAAAAGCATCATAACAGACAATAAAGTTGAATTCCCTCCTATAATGCGTCACGAGGATTTTGTATTCAATAAATTAGCCATCTCAAAATGTCTTGACTTTGGATATCTTCAAAAAGCACTCTATGGTTACTTTCAACGCGGAGATTCGCTTACACATTCCATACATTCCACACAAAAAGATGAGAGTGCTTCAGCTTTTAGAATAGTGGAGGAAGAGCTGCTTCAAGATTACCCCAAAGAGGTTGAATTTTTATTCATTCAAAAAATACTATATCAATCAATGATGTCAAAGCTAACAAAAGAAACGAGTTCAAGTCTAAACAGATATCTAAAACAAAGGACAAAAAAATACCCCAAATGGCACAAAAACAAGTACCTTAGCTCAATTCCTATCCATCAAAAAATATTTCTTTTTTTAATTAAAAACAATGTTTTATGCATTGCACGGCACTTTTATTTTATAAAAAAAACACTGACAGGAAAGGTCTAAATAACAGCACTATTCCGTATTTACCTGGTGGCAGTTATTAACTGTTGTTTGTGATAACCTAAAACTGACCCATTTAGGGCCTCAGTGACAAAGATAAAGTTGACCACCCTGACTAAAACCAATACCCTGTAATTCGTAACCACGATGTAAACGAAGTACAGGGGGAGAGGAAATGATCAGGATGGCCGAGAAAGAATCTATCAGAAAAAAGCACTTTGTGGAAGGGTGGTCAATAAGAAAAGGTAACTATTCAGTCGCCCCATCCAGGAAGAGAATCTGACCATCGAGAGCCATAGACATGGCCTCGAAGATATTGATCGAGTTTTTCTTCGCCGTGATGAGGAACGACATTATTTTGGCATAGTCACTAGCCCCTTCCGAGGTTCGGAAGCAGCCCGATATTTTAAGCTTCGCCTTGAAGTTGCGGATGTTTCGCTCAGCTTCGTTATTGTCGAAGGGGATCGCAAAGTCCCTGGCATAGAGCAGGATCTCCTCCTTGTGGTCCCTAAATCTCTCCAGGAGGTTCCTGGCCTTGCCTTTTTTGGGCCTGCCTCTTGCCCCCTTTCCAGTGGGTAGGGGGTTTTGAGCCAGACCGGAGGCAAGTAATTCATCGAAGGGCTTATCGATCCTGTAGCGACAGCAATAAGGTGAAAAACGGTCCTTACCGGCCGCGATAAACTCCTTCTTTGCGGATTCCTTTATCTACTCGAACACCTGTTTCG
>JAQUTB010000061.1 GCA_028709985.1 Dethiosulfovibrio sp. | reverse complement strand
ATTGGCGGCTAAATCGTCGCTTATGGCTCGTGCCTTAGCGGATCTTTTCTCTATGTACTCGTCTAATTTTTTTACCAGCAGCTCGTACCTGTTCATCGACGTCCCTCCAAATTTCCTATAGTAATCCACCATTATGATACCACTGGGTTGGGCGGATTGTGCCAATTTTCCTGTACCTATTTTTTGGACATACCCATCGATCCATACTAAAATGATCGCCTAGGGTCGTTTTTTGAGCGTAAAAAGCTCTGTGGTGCTAGACCACTTATGCTACAGGAGGCGGTAAAGATGGGGGAGAACCATTGCAACAGTGGAAGGCTGGAGGAGCTAATTCAAAGGGCCCTGGAGGGGGACCCTTCGGGAGAGGCCGTGTGGTGGAGTGGGCGTTGGATCACCAGGGGTGAACTGAACTCCATGGCCAAAGAGGATGAGAGGCAACTGTCCGAGGCTGGCTTCGGAGGTGGACACAGGCTGGTGACGCTGGTGCCCAACTGTCCCGCCTTCTTGAGCCTCGCCCTAGCGGCGTGGAGGCTAGGTGGGACGATTGTTCCGTTAAACCACAGGGCCGGTTCTGAGGTGCTTTTGCCGACACTGGAGCTGATAGATCCTTTTTCGGTGGTTTATCTGGAGGGAGACGGCAAAACAGCTGAGTCGATAGGGTCCTATCCTTCCTCGTCGATCGTTGCCGACGGGGCTTTGGTCGATGTTGTTGGTAGGGCTGGAGCAGAGAGGACCGACCCGGATATGGCCGTTATCTTCGCCACGTCAGGGACAACTGGCCTGCCCAAGGCGGTTCCTCTGTCCCATGGGAACCTGTTGGACAACGTGGAGCAATGCTGGGACTTTCTCGGCTTCTCCATCGACGACCGAATCCTATGGGTATTGCCTAACTTTCACTCCTTTGGATTGACCTTGGGAGGGCTCCTGGGCCTGGTCAAGGGAGCGAGGCAGGTTATAGTCCCTCTTTTCATGCCGCCGGCCGCCACGCTGGAGGCCATTCATTCCGCTGGAGCCACTGTGTTGCTTTTGGTCCCGGCTATGGTGGAGTTTTTGAAAAGGGCCATACAACACGGAGCTCCAAGGCCCGAGACCGTCAGGATGGTGGTCACAGGAGGGGACAGGCTTAACCTGGAGTTGGACTCGTCCTCGATAGAGTATCTGGGCGTACCTATACTGGAGGGCTACGGGACCACCGAGTGTTCCCCTGTTGTTGCGGTCAACAAAAACTACGACGAGAGAAAGTTGGGGACCATAGGCAAGGTTCTGCCCAGCTACTCATGGGAGGTCAGGGATCCTCAGGGTAACCCAGTTGGCCCAGGGGAGGATGGCATACTGTGGCTGAAGGGGCCGTCGGTATTCGGAGGGTATTACAGGGCTCCGGAGGTCTCGTCGGAGAAGCTCGTGGATGGCTGGTACGACACGGCAGATGTGGTTCGCTACGACGAGGAAGGATACATAACCGTCCTGGACAGGGTCAGTGACCTCATAATAGTGGGTGGGTTCAACGTCTATCCTCAGGAGGTGGAGAGGGTCCTAAACCAACATCCATCGGTTGCCCAGTCCGCTGTGGTCGCGGCCAACCATCCGGTTCAGGGAGAGATAGGAAGGGCCTTTTTGGTACTAAAGGAAGGGTCCTCCGCTACGGCCAGGGAGATAATCTCCTTCTGCAAGGGGAAACTGGCCCACTACAAGATACCTCGCAGGATAGACTTCGTGGACTCGCTTCCTATGTCCGCCTCGGGAAAGATACTCAGGAGGGAGCTCAGGGACAGAAGCTGATCCTCGGAGAGATCGCTCCGACGAAGCCCATTTGAGCCCGTATTTTCGACGTGCCCTCCGAGGCGGTTCGTACGGAACAGGCAGGTCGAAAATACGTTTGGGCGAAACAGGGCGCAGGCGGAGCGGTCTCTCCGAGGGACTCAAGTGTGAGTTTTTAGAGATTCCCTTAAGAAAGGTGCGACACCGATCGAGTGTCGCACCTTTCGATTTAAAACGCCTTGAAACCTACCAAATCTTCTCTTATCGAGAGGTATCTTTTCTTCGCTAAGTCCATGTGATGTTCCTCCATCTCCTTGAGCTTAAGAAAAGTGTCTTTGTCGTCTCCCGACGAGGCATCCGCCATGCGTCCGTAAAAATCGGCGGCTCTCATCTCGGACAGATATGCGGCGGAAGCGATTCTGAGCAGGCTCGTGACGTCGTTGAAGTCGGATGTCTGAACCTTTAGCTCTGGCTCCACCACGATGTTTTTGTCCATCTCGAAGGGCTCTTTGAACTTATTGAGATAAAGCCTCTTAAGCCCCTCCTCGTGGTCCTTCTCCCATTCCGATAGCTCCATCAGCTCTTTCTTGAGGTAGTCCTTGTCGGTGTTCTCCGCCCATAAGCGGTAGAACTCGCTCGCCTCGATCTCCGCGTGAATCGCCAACCTTAGAGAATCCTTCATCTTTGACACCCTCCTTTTTGATTTATCGCGATAAAGCAGCTCCTACCCTTATCGCGACAGGTATGGTCGCGTCTATTATCTCTATGAGCCTAAACAGGGAAATTCCCGACCTTATCGTCTCTGGATCGTTGGTTCTCGCCATGGCCTCTATAACCGCCTCCTTCATCGCGGGAAGCTTTTTCCTGGATGGGGGCGCTGATGTCGCTGGCATAAACCTCCTGATAGGTGAGGGGGTTATATCGTCCATTATGCTCTCAAGGTAGGGAAGCAGTTGCTCAAGGATATCGTCTATATCCTTGCTTTTAGCGACTCTGGAGTTTACCGCAAGGGTCGCCGCCTCGCTAAGCCCTCTCGACAGGTTGAGAAGCTGTCTCTCCGTGGACTGTCCCGATATGGACTCGTTCTCCTGGAAGAAGAGCTCTTCGACTATCTGGCCGTTCTTCGCTGCCTGGACGAGGGCGGCGGTATCCCTGTCCTTGAGCCCTCTTACGGTAGCCCTCATAGACGCTACCGTGGCGGTACACATTTGGCCTATCAGAGGAGAGAGGCCCACTGGATCGGGACCACCTTCTCCGTTTTTTCTCTTGATCCTCAATGAGGGTGGGGTATCGTCGTATCTCATCCTGTCACCGCCTTCTTTTTCCCTATATTTTACATCGTTCTATGGTTTAAAGGCATCTCTAAAAACACACGATGGCATGTCGATTATACGGGCTCAAAGGGGCTTCGTCGGAACGATCTCTCCGAAGATCAGCTTGTGGTATCTAGTGTGTGAGTAGGGCTTGATCAATATTGATCTTTGTTATGGCCCTTTTGTGATGTAAAATGGTGTTGAGACAAAAAAACAGGGAGGGGTTTCACTTGAAGAAATTAGGTATTTCGTTTGGCCCCAAAGGGGTGGAGGAGAAGGCAAGGAAGATATTCGGCCACGGAGTCGAGCTGGTCTGGATATCGGAGGAAAAGGACAGATCCAAGGCTATCGAGGGATGTGATTTGGTCCTGGGACAGTTTTTCTCGGAGAAGGAGTTTTCCGACGAAGACTGGGCGGCGTTGGAGCGGGTTTCCGCGGTACACACCGTATCCGCCGGAGTCGACCAGGTTCCCATGGCACGTATCGGAAAGAATACTGACCTCTACGCCAACGTGGGAGGGTGGGCCCCTCCCATAGCGGAACACGTCCTGGCAATGGCCCTATGTTGCTCCAGACGGCTGGTTCAGCAGACGAAGGACATGGCGGACGGTAATTTCAGGTATCTGGGCTATGGCCTCAAGACCCTCAAGGGCAAGGTTGCCCTGATAGTCGGCTACGGTGGAATTGGGAGGGAGACGGCCAAGACCCTTTCCTCCTTTGGACTGGAGGTCCAAGGGGTCGGTCGGCGTTCTCCGATAGACCCCCTCCTGTCCCGAGGATGGGCAATAGATGACCTGCCGTCGGCGGTAGGGTCGGCCGACCTGGTGGTGATATGTCTGCCCCTTAACTCGGTGACCAGTGGGATGTTCGATAAGACCGTTCTGACTGCGATGAAGGACGACGCCATACTCATCAACATAGCCAGGGCTGGCATAGTGGACGAGGTCGCCCTTTACGATAGGCTTAAGGGGTGTCCCGATTTCTTCGCTGCCCTGGACGTCTGGTGGAACGAGCCCAGAGAGGGCGGGGAGTTCAAGACCCAGACCCCCTTGCTGGACCTACCAAACGTGGTGGCATCGGCCCACAACTCCAATCAGAATGAGATCGCGATGGAGCACGCCCTCGTGGTGGCGATGGAGAACTGTGCCCAAATCCTTAAAGGGGGAAAGGCGCAGGGACTGATAAACAAGGAGGAGTATCTCTAGCTGGCCGCTCCTTTTAGTTCTTTTCTCAGGGAGGCGATGTGGTGTCTCTCCCCGAACACCATTATCCTATCGCCTCCCATTATCCTCTGAGTTCCCTTGGGGTTGTATATGGCGTCTCCGTCCGGTCTAAGTATCGCCATGATGGTAACGTCGTAGACGTTTCTGAAGTTCGTCTCGATCAGGTTTTTGCCCGCCATTGACGAGCCCTGATCCACGGGGATGGTCGAGAAGTCCAGGTCCAGCTTCCTCGATATCACCACCAGGTCCATGAGGTCAGCCACTGATGGCTTTAGCGATGCCCTGACGAGGGATGCGGCGCCAGCCTCCACCGGGTTGACGACCCGATCCACACCGGCTTTTGCCAGGACTGGAACCGACTTAGTATCGTTGGCCCTGGCCACTATCCTTATGGATTTGCTCATGGCCTTGGCGGTTAATGCTACGTAGACGGTCTCAGCGTCGCTGTCCAGCGTTACTATCATTCCCTTTGCCCTGGTCAGTCCTGCCTTTTCAAGGGTTTCCTCCTCGCTGGCGTCGCCGAACACCACCGGTATGCCGTGCTCTCTGGCGTCCATATCGCCCGAGACCGCATATTATCCAGTGATCTTCCATCTTTGTGACCCTCCTATCGTGACCCTTCCCAAGAGAAGACCTTAGGTGATGGCTGAAGAAGTTTTGGCTCACTATACCTATCGCGTAGCCCACCGTCCCCAGGCTCGCAGCTATAAGAAGGGCCAAAAAGAGCTTGTCCGTCCCGTCCATATTTGGGGGAGCGCCGTAGCCCACGGTCGATACGGTGGTTGCGGTGTAGAATATGGCGTCCACCCAGGAAAGTCCCAGGAAAAACCTCATCCCCAGCACACCTGCTACGGTTACGGCGGATATCCAGCTTATGAGGTATCTGCTTTGTCTGTCCATGCCCATTTATTTTGGGTATTTCTCCCCTTTCGTGTTGTAGAATAGTGTATCGGTCCAAAAACGAGAAAGGCAGGGATTGACCTATGAAATGGACGGTCGCAACCTTTAACGTCAACTCCGTGAGAAGCCGTCTCCCCATCTTGGAGAGATGGCTCAACGACAATGATAGCAAACCGGACGTCCTGTGTCTCCAGGAGACGAAAACCCAGGACGAGACCTTTCCTGTGCAGGCCTTTATCGACATGGGATACAGAGTGTCGTTCCGTGGTCAAAAGAGCTACAACGGCGTCGCGATAGCCAGCCTTAAAGAGCCGGACGAGGTCCTGTTCGGCCTGGGGGGCGATGGACAGTTTGATACCAGGGCCATATCGGCCCGTTTCGGCTCCATCTGGGTCGTCAACACCTATGTACCCCAGGGAAAATCCATCGACCACGACGACTACTCGGTAAAACAGTCGTTTTTGCTCCTGACCGGAGCGATGATATCCCGCATGATACAGGACGGAGGGGAGGTCGTATGGGTGGGGGATATGAACGTCGCCCCGGACGAGATGGACGTAACCAACCCAAAGACCAAGTCCAACCACGTGTGTTTCCACTCGGTTATAAGGGAGGTTTTCGACCAGGCTAGATCTGGATTGGTCGACGTCTTCCGAAAGCATCGTCCCGATCCGGGGGAGTTCTCCTTCTGGGACTACAGGGTAAAAGACGCGTTGGAGCGCAATATAGGGTGGAGGATCGACCACATCCTGGCGTCTCCCTCTTTGGTCGAACGGTCGTCGGACAGCTGGGTGGACAGAGAGCCAAGGTCCTGGGAGAAGCCGTCGGATCACACCGCCGTCCTGGCGTCCTTTGAGGGGGAGCTTGAATGACCTCCAGAATAAGGGATCTCGGAATTGAGATCGGCAGGATGCCGACCGGACCAGAAAACACCATCTGCGACGTGCAGGGGGTAAAGGTCGGACACGTGACCATCGACGAAGGAAGTATAAAAACCGGCGTAACGGCGGTGATCCCAGGGGAGGGCAACCCATTCAGGGAGAAGTTCATAGCAGCCTGTCACGTCATAAACGGTTTTGGAAAATCGGCAGGCCTGATCCAGATAGAGGAGCTTGGCACTTTGGAGACCCCTATAGTCCTCACGAACACCCTCTCGGTCGGCGACTGTCTAAGGGGACTGGTCCAACACATGCTCCATGTCGATGAGGGTATAGGGAGCTCCACCGGCACGGTGAACTCTGTGGTGTGTGAGTGCAACGACGGATACCTAAACGACATAAGGGCCCTAAAGGTGGAGCCGTCCCACGTCCGAGAGGCCATAGAATCTGCCTCGGCCCGTTTTGAAATGGGGGACGTTGGAGCTGGCAAGGGCATGTCCTGTTATCAGCTGAAGGGCGGCATAGGAAGTGCCTCCAGAGCGGTCGAATCCGGCGGTAAAAACTATACCGTTGGCGCGTTGGTCCTGTCCAACTTCGGCGAGATGGAGGACCTGATGGTGGACGGGGTCAAGGCTGGTCGTGAGATTCATCGAGCCCTATACCCGGAGCGGCTGAGGGAGCAGGGATCGGTCATAGTGGTGCTAGCCACCGATGCCCCTATGACCTCCAGACAGCTGAAGAGGCTCTGTAAAAGGGCCTCGGTCGGGATAGTCCGTACCGGAGCCTACATAGGCCACGGCAGCGGTGAGATCGCGATAGCTTTCTCCACCTCCTGTCGTGTTCCACACGACTCATCCTGCCACGTTCATCTGTCCCCTGTCAGCGACGACGACGCCAACCGATTTTTCCGCGCCGTGGTCGAGGCGACAGAGGAGTCGGTGTTGGACTCGATGGTCTGTTCCTCCTCCGTGGAGGGCCGTGACGGCCACATAAGGAGGAGCCTGGCCGACTTCACTGAACTGTTTTTGAAAGGGTGTTGAAGTTGAACCTTAGTCAAATATTTGCCCCTGTGACGAAAAAAGCTCCGGCCAAACTTAGGGATGGAAGGATAATATCGATGGTGCAGGGAGGATTCTGTCTGTGGAATCCCAACGCTCAGATAGCCATGAGGCTTCCCCTTGGGGAGATGCTGGACCGAAAGCTGGAGTCCCTCTTGATAGAGTCCCTCTCACAGTGGAATCCTCAGAGGGTGAGCTGCCATGTTCCAGAGGGGGCTATGGCTGTGGCGGTGAGACAGATAAAGAGGTCCTGTCAGCTTCCCTTACTTTTCGTGGAGCGCAGGGGCGATATATTGGAATTTCAGGGATACGAGCAGGAGGGAGAGGACGGCGTCTCCCAGGCTATGGCCGTTCTCCGAACTGTGGGGATAGCCCTCGCTGAATTGGGCCTGTCAGTTCGCAGGATCGACAAAATGGTAAACAGGGGCGTTTTATGTAGCTTGGTCTCAACAGGAGAGGCCGACGATTTGGGGGCTCAAGACGGCCTCCGGTGTCCCTCCTGCGGTTGGTGCGGCTCTCCGTCTGGATCCATGGAATTTGGCGGAAGTCCATCCGACGATCCGTCCGAGCTTGTCAAGGTCCATACCCCTGGGGTTGGAACCATAGAGGACCTGTGCCGTTTTCTCTCGGTTGAGTCAAGACGGACCGTCAAGACCATGTTCTTCTCCGACGACGGTGGAACCCTGACCGCGGTGCTGATAAGGGGAGACAGAAAGGTGTCCCTGGACAAGCTCAGCCACTGGGAGGGTAAGGAGATGCACCCGGCGTCGGACCAGGAGCTCAGGTCCGCACTGGGAAATCTGGTGGGCTTTCTGGGACCCATAGGCCTTCCCTCGGATGTAAAACTTGTTGCCGACAGCTCTGTGGAGGGCATCGCCTGTGCCGTGATAGGGGCAAACGAGAGGGACTACCATATGACCGGGGCC
>JAQUTB010000060.1 GCA_028709985.1 Dethiosulfovibrio sp. | reverse complement strand
TTATCAGCTGCGGGGTCCTTCCTGGAGTTTTTGTCGGCGTATAGTCCGACGGCGACTGCGGGCCTGGATCCTTTCAGAGGATCCAGGCCTTTTTTTTTAGTCATCAGTTTTCGTAGGGTAACGTTTGAATCTTTTAGAGTGAAAAAGGAGGTCGTTTCGGTGTACAGGAGAATAGGAGTGTTGGCTCAGGACAGTCCAGGGACAATGGTGAGGATAGTTTCTTTGGCGGTCAGAAGGGGCTACGAGCTGATCAGCTTTTCCGCTGAGAGAGGCCGGGACGACGGGCTTTGCTGGTGTCGCCTGGAGGTAGTGGAGACAAAGGACAGATGTGACAGGCTCATACTCCAGCTTAAGAGGCTGATGGAGACCGTTGACGTGGTTCTCTTCGAGAGTTCCATGGAGATAGACATAGAAAAAAGGAGTGCGTGATCGATATGGCTCAGGTTTACTACGACAAAGACGCAAAGCAGGAGGTTCTCAAGGGAAAAACGGTGGCGGTGCTGGGGTACGGAAGTCAGGGACACGCCCACGCCCAGAATCTGAAGGACAGTGGGGTCTCGGTGGTGGTGGGGCTTCATCAGGGAAGCCGCTCCGCATCTGTGGCTAAGGAGGACGGTTTTGAGGTTCTCTCCGTCGCCAACGCTGTCGCAAAGTCCGACGTGGTCATGGTCCTCCTGCCCGACACAGCTCAGCCCTCGGTGTATAAAGACTCTATAGCCCCTAATTTAAGGCCCGGGATGGCCCTGGCCTTCGCTCACGGCTTCGCCGTTCACTATCATCAGATCGAGCCTCCCGCAGACGTGGACGTCTTCATGGTGGCCCCTAAGAGCCCAGGGCACATCGTCCGTCGTCTCTACACTCAGGGGAAAGGCACTCCAGGTCTTTTAGCGGTCCACAACGACGCCACCGGCTCCGCCAGGGAGGTCGGTATGGCCTACGCCTCCGCTATCGGATGCGGAAGGGCGGGGGTTATAGAGACGACATTCCAGGAGGAGACCGAGACCGATCTCTTCGGCGAGCAGGCGGTCCTCTGCGGAGGGGTCACAGAGCTGATGAAGGCTGGGTTTGAGACCCTGGTTGAGGCGGGATATCAGCCTGAGATAGCCTACTTCGAGTGTCTCAACGAGATGAAGCTCATAGTGGACCTGATCTACGAGGGCGGTCTCTCCTGGATGAGGTATTCCATCAGCGACACCGCCGAGTACGGCGATATGGTGGCTGGTCCCAGGGTGATAGGCGCTGAGTCCAGAGCGGCGATGAAGGTCCTTCTCAAAGAGGTCCAGGATGGAACCTTCGCCAAGGACTGGATCCTGGAGAATCAGACCGGTCGTCCCAGGATGAAGGCTTGGAGAAAGAGGGAGGCCTCCCAGAAGCTGGAGGAAGTCGGAGCTGGGCTTAGGGACATGATGCCCTGGCTGGAGTCTAAAAAGGCCCCTAAACAATAGGTTTTTAGGGAGCGCAGAGAGGAGAGACTGTTATGGCGGATGGAATGACCGGGGCCGATATCATCGTAAAGGTCCTTGAGGGGTCTGGGACGGATGTGGTTTTTGGCATACCTGGGGGAACGGTTATACCCCTTTACGATTCCCTCTACGGATCGTCCCTAAGGCACGTCCTGGCTAGGCACGAACAGGGAGCCTGTTTCGAGGCTGCCGGATACGCCAGGGCCTCAGGCAAGGTCGGGGTCTGTCTGGCCACCTCCGGCCCTGGAGCCCTTAATACACTGACGGCCCTGGCCGATTCCTACGCCGATTCGGTTCCTCTGGTGGTCATAACCGGCCAGGTTGGGTCCAACCTGAGGGGGACCGACGCGTTTCAGGAGGCGGATCTCTTCGGTAGCTCCCTTTCTATGGTCAAGCACAGCTTTTACGTCGACTCAGTGGAGGAATTGGAGGATATCCTGGAGTCAGCGTTCGAGGTAGCCTCCTCCGGCAGGCCCGGACCGGTCCTGGTGGACGTTCCGGTAAGCGTCCAACGACAGCCTCGTGGGGAAAAAACTAAGGTCCGATCGGTCTCGACCAAATCACGGGATTTTACGTCCGATCAGAGGGAGATCCTTTCCCTTATCTCCCACGTAAAGAAGGCCCTCCGTCCTGTTATACTCGCAGGGGGAGGGGTCATAGCCTCTGGCGCTTCTGAGGGACTGGCGATGTTCGCCAGGACCCACTCGATCCCCGTGGCGACCAGCCTCATGGGAAAGGGCTGCTTCCCAGAGGGGGATCCCCTCTCTTTAGGGATGGCCGGGATGCACGGGACAGAGAGGGCCAACAGAGCCATCTCCGAGGCGGACCTCATAATCTCCATGGGATGTCGCTTCAGCGATAGAACCACCGGCAAGGTGTCCAGCTTTGGCAGGGGAGCCACTGTGGCACAGATCGATATAGACAGGGCTGAAATAGGGAAGGTCGTTCCGGTGGATCTCGGTCTGGTGTGCGATCTCCGCGAGGCCATAGATATACTGAACCGGTCAGGCGAGGCTGTCCCCAGCCACAGGGATTATAAGGGGCACGGCCTAAGTTTCCAGGAGGGTGATCGGTTTTCCCCTAGGGCCATAATGGAGCTTATCAGGGGCCGTCTCAGGCCCGACGACGCAATAACCACCGAGGTGGGGCAGCACCAGATGTGGGCGGCCCTTCACTGGCGGTCAGACCTCCCAAGGACTTTCATAACCTCAGGGGGACAGGGAACCATGGGGTTTGGCCTCCCAGCTGCTATAGGAGCATCCATGGCCCGACCGGGCAGGCCGGTGGTCTGTCTGGCGGGGGACGGAAGTTTCCTCATGAACTCCCAGGAGATGGAGACGGCGGTACGGTATGGACTTCCGGTCAAGGTCGTTGTGTTCAACAACCGCTCTTTGGGCATGGTTCGTCAATGGCAGGAGCTTTTCTGGGACAGGCGGTACAGCGCCACTGTGGAGGCCCCTTCCTGCGATTTCGCCGCGCTAGCCAAGGCTTACGGGGCTGCCGGCATCAAAGTTTCCTCCATGGAGGAGCTCAAAATGACCATAGACGATTTTCTATTCTCTCCCGGTCCGTCATTGATGGAGTGTCCAATAGAGCAGGAGGAGAAGGTTTTCCCCATGGTCCCGGCAGGCGCAGACTTAGGGGACTTTATCACTGAGCCACCGAAATAGAGATCAGGGCGGGATAGACTAACCCGCCCTGATCTTTTTTTGCTCTCAGATGGCTATTCCTCGAAAAGCGACCTTATGATATCGTCGACCTTCTCTATCTTGGTGACCTTTGTGACGTTGCTTCCGCAGAAGAACAGCCCCTCCTCCCAGTTGCCCCTGTAGGCTTCCACCAGAGCCTGAGCTATGCAGAAGGTCTCTCTCTCCTTCTTGTAGCGACAATGGGTCAGGCAGTTCGCCATACACGGCTTGCTGTCCACCTCTCCCTTCAGGTATCGGTCGACCATTGGAGAACGAAGGGCCCTGCCCGGCAGACCTGCGGGACTCTGGATAAGGACCACGTCCTCCTCTACCGCGTCGACGTAGGACTGTTTGAACCTTATGTCCGCGTCTCCCTCCTCTGTTGCGGCGAACCTGGTTCCCATCTGGATGCCTTTTGCCCCCAGGGAGAAGGCTTTCTTGACGTCCTCTTTGTCCCATATCCCTCCGGCGGCTATGACCGGGATATCCAGTCCCTCCTCTTTCAGAAACGCCACAAGTTCTGGGACGACCGTCTCCAAAGACAGAGCTGGGTCCGTGACCATGGCCTCGTCCCTGGCTCCCAGGTGGCCTCCGGCGTAGAGAGGGGTTTCCACGACGAATCCGTCGGGAATCCTGCCGCAGGTCTTATGCCATCTCCTCATTATGAGCTGAGCGGCTTTGGCCGAGCTGACTATCGGCACCAAAGCCACGTCGGGGTAGTCTCTGGTATACTCAGGCAGTTTAAGGGGAAGGCCAGCGCCGGATATAATTATGTTGGCCCCTCCCTCGCAGGCGGACTTGACGTGAAGCTCGTAGTCCGTCAGCGCGACCATGCAGTTTACCGCCAGTATCCCCTCTGGCCCCGCTATCTCTCTCGCCTGAGCCAGGTATTCCTTTATGGCTTTTTGGTTGGTCTCGAAGTAGTTTCTTCCTGTAAAGTCGGGATGGGCAGCAGCCAATCCCACCGATGCGATAGTTCCGATCGCACCGGATCGGGCCACAGCTCCGGCCAGTTTTGGACCGGATACCATGACCCCCATGCCTCCCTGTATAAGAGGGTATTTGGGTCGATGCGATCCGATCTGTAGAACAGCCATATCCATAACTCTCTCTCCCTTCAATGCCTCGCTTCTGGAGTGCGGGTGTGTCAGGATCATTTTATATCATATCCAGGGTAAGGACCATGAATCAGATCCATGTAAATGATACTATATCGAAAAAAGTTTACCGGAAAGGCGGGATGAACGTGAGGTGTGGTTTTGCCTTGTCGTGTTTGTGTTTGCTCCTGAGCGTTAGTTCGGTCTCCCACGGCTGTACCGTGATCGTAGCGGGGAGGGATGCCACCGTAGACGGATCGGTCATAACCTCCCAGACAGCTGACGGCTGGTACGATTCTAACCTTCGGTACGTCCCCGGTGGGGAGCATCTTTCGGGAGATACCGCACCGGTATATCTTCATCTGCTAGGAGAGGACGACAGAAAGCCCCAGAAAATAGGGGAGATACCTCAGGTTCCCATGACCTACGGCTACTTCAAGACCGGCTATTCAAGCTATAACCAGCACCAGCTCGCCATCGCCGAATCGACCATCGGACAGAGGGATGAGCTCAAGGCCTTCTGGCCGGAGAGCCGGGCGATCATGACCATAGAGCAGCTGGAGATCTTCGCTCTTCAGAGGGCCAAGACTGCCAGGGAAGCTATCCTGCTGATGGGCTCCCTGGCTGAGGCTTACGGTTTTCTGGGCTCCTGCTCCAACGAGGGAGAGTCGCTTGCTGTGGCTGATCCCAAGGAGGCGTGGATATTCGAGATTATGAGCGTGGGGTTCGACTGGGTTCCTGAGTCGGGTAGGCCCGGGGCAATATGGGTTGCCAAAAGGGTTCCTGACGACCACGTGGCGGTGTTGGCGAACGCCAGCAGGATAGACTTTGTCGACCCCACCGATGGTGAGAACTTCATGTCCTCGGAAAACTACATGGAGCCGGCCATACGTAACGGTTGGTATGACCCTGCTTCAGGTGTCCCCTTTAGCTGGAGAGACGCCTATTCCCCTGACACAGGGGTATGGACCCCTTCGTCCATGTGGATAAGAGGTCGATTCTATTGCATACTCAACGATCTGGTCCCGTCGGGAAATTGGGATCCTTATGGAGAGCTCCGGTCCTATCCTTTCTCGTTTGTCCCCGAAAAGAAGGTCTCCGTCCCAGTCGTGATAAACCTCTTAAGGTCGACCCACGAGGGCACGGTATTCTCCATGGAGGACAATCAGGCCTGGCTTGTCCCAGGGGTCAACGGGGAGCTGCGAAAAAGCGAGCTGGCCACGCCACTCCCCGAAAGGGCCACCAGGGTCCTACTTAATATCCCATACGCTAGGCCTATCGCGGCAAAATCCTCCTGGAGTTTCGTGTCCCAGAGCAGGAGCTGGCTACCGGACGAGATAGGTGGTGTCCTCTGGGTCGGCCTGGGGCTGCCGCACTTCTCCTGTTACGTCCCGGTCTATGCCGGCTCTCGCGATACCGCTGATAGTTGGAGAAACTTCGATCCAGATGTGTTCGATCACCTTTCTATGAGATGGTGCGTGAGTTTGGCGGGGGATCTGGTCAACAGGCTGTACCAGAGGGCCATGAAGGACCTCCTGGCGGTGAGAGGTCCCATAGAGGAGGATTTCTTTGGGTCTCAGCCTGAGGTGGAGGCAGAGGCTCTGGATCTCTACAGCTCCTCTCCCGAGGAATGCTCTCAGTTTTTGACCGCTCTGACCCTGAGCAGGATGGACATGGTCCATAAGACCTATTGGCAGCTCTGCCGGGAGCTTATCGCAAAATATTCAGGGATAAAGTTTTGGTGATCGCTCAAATTATCCGCGTTGTCCTGCTGTCTTTGACGTTGCTGGCTTCCTCCGCCTGTGCCGATTCCTTTTTGATCGACGGAGTGGGGCGTACTGTCCATGTGCTCTGTCTACCGGTTGATCCACCTTATCTTATAAAGAAGCCAAACGGTGAGCTAGAGGGCTTCTTCGTCGACCTGATAAGGGCCTTGGCCGAGGCAGAGGCACTCAGGGTGAGCTTTCGTGTGGGCGGATGGGAGGACCTTCGTCAGTCCATCCACAGGGGCAGGATAGACGTTATCTTGGGCACTCCCCACCCTGTACCTAGGGACAAGGAGCCCTTTTCGTATCTACAGGTCTACAACGTCGACCCCAGCGATTTCGCAGGGGAAAATCCCCTCAGCCGACCCCTTCAGAGCGTATCGGGAAAGGACCTGGTGGAGCTGTGTTTCTCCGTCCCAGTCGTAGAGGAGCCCTATTCCTGCGTGGTAAAAAGGGGCAGCGAGATAAAGTCCCTTAGGGATCTGAAAGGTCAGTCGATATTGGCTCAAAGCGGTTCAGCCGCCCTGGATTACCTCGCTTCCGGCGGCCTGACATCCAGGATAATAGCGGTGTCCTCTGTGGAGGACGCTATGAGGCTGGTCTCCTCCGGTATATACCCAGGTGCGTTGGTGAGCAGCTATCAGGGGCTTTTCACGAGGGAGCAGACCGGCCTGAAAAACCTCGACTTTCTGATGCCTCCGGTGTTCACTCTGGAGAGAGGTATGATAATAGCCAAGGGGGACGCTGGCCTCGCCATGAAGTTAGGAAGGGCCTTCGAGGGAATGAGGCAGACTGGTGCCTATAGGAGACTTTTGTCCCGCTGGTTTGGCGGTTACGAGACCACCATAATAGACCGGGATCTGGCCATGAAAATAGGGGCCGTCTTCATATCGATACTCCTCTTGGTCGGTGGCTGGAGCGTCATCCTCAGGAGAGAGGTCGCCAGGATAACCAGAGAGAGGGAGAAAATACTCGACTTCATAAGGGACGGAATAGTCGCTGTAGACAGGGATGGTCACGTGTCCATGATCAACAAGGTGGCCCAGGACCTTCTTGCGGTGGATGAGACGGTTGTAGGGGAGGCAGCGGAAGACGTCATCCCGGACGTAGATCTTCCCTCTATTCTCCAGACCGGCGAGGCGGTCTTCGACGTAGAGCAAAACCTGAAGGGGTCCTTGGTCATAGCCAACAAAGCCCCCGTCATGTTCCGTGGCGTCGTCTACGGAGCGATCGCCACCTTCAGGGACATGACCGAGATACACGCTCTGGCGGAGGAGATCACCGGCGTTAGGATGTACGTCGAGTCCCTCAGGGTCCAAAATCACGAGTTCCAGAACAAGCTCCAAGCCATAGCTGGGCTGATACAGATGGGAAGATACGAAAGGGCCATAGAGTTCATCACCAACGAGGCAAATCCCTCCAGTTCCTCCACCTCTTTCGTCTCGGAGAACATAAAAAACCCCGCTGTAGGAGGTATAGTCATAGGAAAGGTCGGCCGTTGTCGGGAGCTCGGCATAGACTTCCAGATAGATCCCGACAGTTTCTGCGGTGAGACCGAAAGCATCAGCGACCAGGCCATGGTGGTTATAATAGGGAATCTTTTGGAGAACGGGATCGAGGCGGTCTTGGCCTCAAAGGTCGAAAATCCCAGATTGGAATTTGCTATTTTCGACGAATCCAATAGAATAATGATCAGCGTGATGGACAACGCCGGAACAATGACCGACGAAATAGCCTCAAAGATGTTCACCAAAGGTTTTTCGACGAAGACAAAAAGCCGACCGTCCGGTTTTGGCCTGTACAACGTCAAAAAGCTGGTCGACGCTATGGGAGGCGACCTATCCGTAGATTACGTCACTGGGAAGTTCACCGAGTTCACTGTGACCGTTCCGAATGGAGGAAAATGAACATGGACTACATAGATGTGCTAGTGGTGGAGGACGACCCGATGGTCGCCGACATCCATCAAAACTACGTCAACTCGGTCGAGGGATTCCGGGTCGTGGGGATGGTCGACAACGGCCTGAAGGCGTTGGACTTCCTTAGAAAACGCCCCGTACGGCTGGTGATATTGGATATATTCCTTCCCG
>JAQUTB010000059.1 GCA_028709985.1 Dethiosulfovibrio sp. | reverse complement strand
GATCTCGCCCGCAGGTCGGAAAACTGGTATCCTTAAAAGAGGACAGCATGGAGGTCCTATTGGACCGTCCTGCTGAGGGGGTTGCCGTCGGGCAGTCCTTAGTCCTTTACGATGGCCCCTGCTTGTAAGGTGGGGGGATAATAGAGGGGACCGCTAACTGGTGAAGGAGGTATGAATTATGTCTCTCAAGGACGTTCTGGAATTAAAAGTCGACAGCGTGAGAAGGACGACCGATCCTTCCTCCCTGGACTGTTCTTCCACCGAGGAGGTGGAGTGTCTCACCGGTTTTATCGGTCAGGACAGGGCCGTCAAGGCTATGGATTTTGGCCTCTCGGTCGACAGCAAGGGATACAACATCTTCGTGGTGGGCAACTCCGGCAGCGGAAGGACTACCTATGCTCTGGACAGTCTAAGGAAAAAGGCCCAGGGGATGGACGTCCCGGATGACCTGGTCTACGTCTACAACTTCGACAATCCAGGGGAGCCGATAGCCCTGTTCCTCCCTGCCGGAAAGGGCAAGGAGATGGAGTCGACCTTCTCCGCTCTCGTGGACGACCTCAAGGGGGTCATAAGCAAGGCCTTCGAGAAAGGCCATTACGAGGATACAAAGGCACAGGAGGTCAAGTCCTTCCAGGAGGAGGTCAACTCCAGGATGGAGGAGATAAAGTCCTGGGCCTGGGAGAAGGGCTTCTCCGTGAAGAGGACCCCTCAGGGATTCGTCAATATCCCACTGAAAGAGGAGGCTGACGAGGAGGGGAACGTCACCAGGAGGGAGATACAGCCGGAGGAGTTCGAGGAGCTGGGAGAGGACCGTCAGAAGGCCCTTCAGGACGAATCGGAGGAGATATCCCAAAAGACCCTAGCGGTGCTTCGGGAGATAAGGGACAGAGAGAAAGAGCTTAAAAAGAGGATATCGGAGCTAGAGTCTGAGATATGCAAGGGAGCCATCCAGGGGACTATCGACGAGGTCAAGGAACGGTTCGGCTTCAACGATAAGATCAAGGCCTGGATAGACTCATTCACCGAGAGCGTTATAGACAACTTCGGGATGTTCGTAGCCTCCGCCAGGGACGACAACGCTGAGCTTGACTTCAGCATCTACAACGTAAACCCATTGGTATGTAACGACCCTGATAACGGGGCTCCCGTCGTATGGGAGACCAACCCTACCTACTACAATCTCATGGGAAAGGTCGAGTACGAGAGCAGGCAGGGATACCTCTACACCGACTTCGGCAAAATAGTCGCAGGGGCGATCCTCAAGGCCAACGGGGGCTTTTTGGTGCTGGATATGGACCTGCTACTTCGAAACTTCATGTCCTACGAGGGGCTTAAGAGGGTTTTGAGAACCGGGAAACTCGCCATAGAGAACCTAGGCGAGCAGTACGGAGCGGTTCCGATGTCCTCGCTGCGTCCAGAGCCGGTGGACATAAAGGTAAAGCTGGTCTTGGTAGGAACCCACTATCTTTACCACCTCCTACAGTACTACGATCCCGAGTTCAGGAAGATGTTCAAGCTCAGGGCAGAGTTCCAGTCGGACATGGAACGCACCTCCTGCTCTGAGCATCAGATGGCCCAATTCATAACCACGATCGTCAAGAGGGAAAACGGTCCTCACTTCGACGCTGAGGCGGTTGCGGAGATCATAGATTGGGCCTCTCGCTTGTCTGGAGACAAGGACAGGCTCTCGATACAGTTCAACAAGATGATAGAGGTAATAGTCGAGTCCATCGTTTGGGCAAGGGTGGATAAGGCGGAGATGGTCACAAGGGAGTTCGTATACAAGGCGATAGAGGAAAGCCGTTACAGGGCCAGTCTGGTCGAGGAAAATATAAAGAGGGCCTTCGTGGACGGGGTTATAAGGATAGACACGGAGGGAGAAGCTGTAGGACAGATCAACGGTCTCGCCGTGATAGACATGGGGGATTACGCCTTCGGTCATCCTGCCAGGATAACGGCCAACACCTACATGGGCAAGGAAGGGGTGGTCAACATAGAGAGAGAGACCGCCATGGCCGGCCCTATCCACAACAAGGGGCATCTCACGCTGAGCAGCTATCTGGGCAGAAAGTACGCTCAGGATATGCCTCTTACCCTGTCCGCCAGCATTTCCTTCGAGCAGAACTACGGTGGCATAGAGGGCGATAGTGCCTCTTCGACGGAGCTTTACTGCCTCCTTTCCTCCTTGGCTGAGGTCCCCATAGATCAATCTATCGCCGTGACCGGATCGGTCGATCAGTTCGGAAACATCCAGCCAATCGGCGGCGTTAACGAAAAGATAGAGGGATTCTTCTCCTACTGCAAAGAAAGAGGCCTTACCGGTAAACAGGGTGTGATAATACCGCACCAGAACGAAAGACATCTCATGCTTAACCGCGAGGTGGTCGAGGCGGTCGGTAAAGGGGATTTTCATATCTGGAAGGTCCACTCCGTGGACGAGGGGATAGAGATACTGACCGGTGTCGTAGCCGGTAAGCCCAACGGAAAAGGCGAGTTTCCAAAGAGATCCATCCACGGCAAGGTTAAGGCCAAGCTCCAAAAGTGGATGAAGGACGCGGCTAGGATACACAAGGAGATGTCCGGTCTGGACAAAGGATCGGATAAAAAGGCCAAAAAGGGCAAAAAGGCGCAAGGGGACGGAGAAGAAGGGGAGGCCCGGTGAGCAGGCTGGCCTCAAAAAGGGAGCCGAATATAGATGTCTTATCGGGACCTACTGAGGGACTTTTGATCGACGTTCTTGATGTGCTGGAGTCTCTCTGGGGGCAGGAGGCTGTACCTAAGGTGTCGGCCTTTGACGATCCTCTTGACGGTCTTATCCTGACGGTACTGTCCCAAAACACAAACGACAACAACCGTGACAGGGCGTTTGATAAACTGAAGTCGCTTTACCCCACATGGGATCAAGTCGCAGCCTTACCCTCAGAGGTACTGGCCGACGCCATAAGGGTGGCGGGGATAGCCAACGTCAAGTCCACCAGGATAAAGGAGATCCTAGAGGTCGTGAGGCAGGCCTTCGGCTCTTACAGCCTCAAAGGTATGTCCTCTTGGGAGGGAGGGGCGGTGATGGAGTTTATGCTCTCCCTCCCAGGGGTGGGGCCTAAGACCGCCGCCTGTGTGATGGTGTTTGACCTGGGGCTTCCTGCATTTCCCGTCGATACCCACGTTGCCAGGTTCTGTCGCAGGATGGGGTGGGTCGATCGGTCCGCATCCCCTGTCTCCATACAGGAGCAGATGGAGACTCTCGTCCCTGAGGGCAGGAAAAAAGGGGCTCACCTTAACATAATCAGCCATTGTAAGGCTATCTGTAGGGCGAGAAATCCCCTTTGCGGTAGCTGTCCACTCTCGGATATTTGCCCCTCCGTCGTTCTAAATTAAAAGACACGACCCACGTCGGATAAATCGACGTGGGTCGTGTCTTTCTGTTCGTGTCATTCTGTTTCCTTGTTTTCTCCTAGACGTTGCAGTATTATCCGATAACCGTCGGCGCCGTACTCCAGGAATTTTTTGACCCTGCTTATGGTGGCGGTGCTGGCTCCGGTCTGTTGGGCTATCTGAGGGTAGGTGTATCCGTCACTTAACAACCTGGCCACCTCAAGCCTCTGAGCGAGTGCCCTTATCTCCCCTATGGTGGCGATATCCTCAAGGAACGAATATACCTCTTCTTTCGTGTCCAGCGAGAGCATAGCGGTGCATAGCTGATCGGTGAGACGATCTTTCCACTTTTCCACTGTGCGATGCCTCCTTCCTGCGCTCCTATCGTTTTTCATACCTTTCGTACCATACTATCACTAATCAACAGGGTAAACAAGTACACAGGAAAGGATTTAGATTTTTTCCATGATATCGATCAGTTTATCTATCTCTTCATCCTTGCCAACCGTTATCCTGGCCCAGGATCCGTCCCAAGGTAGGTCGAATCCCTTTATCTCGACCTGCTGATCCTTCATCAAGCTGATAACGTTCTCCTTTGACTCAGGCAATCTCACCAGGAGGAAATTCCCCTGGCTTGGAAACACCTGCCAGTCGGGGAGGTCCCTTTTGATCCTGCTGTAGAGCCTCTCTCTGGCGTCGACTATGGACTTTATCCTTTCGTCCAACCACGTCCTGTCGCCAAGCAGCTCCATGGCCACCGCCTCGGAGTACACGTTCACGTTGAACGGACTTCTGATACCGTTGAGTTTTTTTGCCATGGGGTGGGATGTGACACAGTAGCCTACCCTAAGTCCGGCTATACCCCAGGCTTTTGACAGTGTCTTAAGTATCATGGTCGATTCCGGCAGGGGCTCTGAGGCGTTGCTGTCGAAGAACGTTCTGTCTGAGAACTCGCCATAGGCCTCGTCTATGAGAACGGGGCACTTAGCGGCCTCCAATACGTCAATGATGAACTGGTCCGGCAAAGATATCCCTGTGGGATTGTTTGGGCTGTCGAGGAGGACCAGTGAAGGTCCTTTAGATCTCAGTTTTCTTAGAAATTCCTCCTGATCCACCTCTATCTGGTCCCCTTTAAGCGTCATAGGGACAGCTACCCTCTCTGCCCTGAAGACCCTGCACATATGTTCGTACTGGGAGAAGGACGGCTCCAGCGTTAGCACTCTGTCGCCAGGTGAGACGAAGGATGCGAAGGCCAGCCACAGGATCTCATCCCCACCGTTGCCGGGAACTATCCTGTCCCTGTCGGTTCCCACGTAGCGCCCTATGGCGTCCCTCAGGTTCGAGTAGGATGGGTCGGGGTATCGGTTTGGCTCCACCGAGGCTATAGCTTCTTTGATCCTGCTGGCTATGTTATCGGGAAAACCGTAAGGGCATTCGTTTTTGTCCAGGCGTAGTCTATCGATCAAGTTGATCACTCCTCTCGCTTTATCGCGGTAAAGCGAGAGGAGTTTAACACGTCCTGAAAGTCGGGTCAACGTTAGCGCGGCTGTTGACTGACTTAGCTGCCGGTGTTAACATTAGCACCGCTGGTCCGTTGTGCCCGAGTGGTGGAATAGGTAGACACAAGGGACTTAAAATCCCTCGCCTGTAGAGGCGTACCGGTTCGAGCCCGGTCTCGGGCACCAATACAGCTTGCTTTTGCGTTTACGTGAGTAGGTGGTATATTCTTTCTTCTTTTGCCCCCTTGAAAAAGCTCAAAGGCTCTGCTAAAATGTCCTAGTCCTGAGAGATAAGGACGTCCATATCGCGGGGTGGAGCAGTTGGTAGCTCGTCGGGCTCATAACCCGAAGGTCGCAGGTTCGAGTCCTGCCCCCGCAACCATTAGGCGGTGTAGCTCAGTTGGCTAGAGCATACGGTTCATACCCGTAGTGTCACTGGTTCGATTCCAGTCACCGCCACCATGACTTCAAGAGGACCTCTTCGGGGGTTCTCTTTTTTTTGATGGAAAGATCGGTGATAGCGTCGTGGATCGTGGTATCGACTGTTTTAGGCTCGCAGGTATCAGACAGGGGTGGTGGGACTCAGGGAGGATGGCCGTCGCCCTCTCAGGAGGGAGCGACTCTATGGCCCTTCTTTGGCTTATGGTGAACCGCTGGTGTGGGGAGGTAGTGGCCCTTCACGTGGATCACGGTATAAGAGGAGAGTCCTCTTCGTCGGACGCCGAATTTGTCCGTTCTCACTGCGCCTCGATCGGCGTGTCCTGTCACGTTATAGAGAGGGACGTCCCAGGAGAGCTTCAGAAGGGAGAGTCCATAGAGCTGGCGGCTAGGAGGGTTAGGCACGAATCTCTAACCCGTCTTAGCCTTGACCTGGGGTGCTACGGGGTTGTCCTAGGACATAACTCCGACGACGTAGTGGAGACCTTCTTTCTCAACCTGGCGAGGGGCAGCGGTCCCTTTGGGCTGGCCGGAATACCGGAGGTAAACGGGAGCCTTTTTAGGCCGATCATGGGGATGTCCAGAGAGAGCCTCCGGCGTTTGCTCAGGGACGCTGGCTGGTCCTGGGTTGACGACGAGACGAACGATCAGGACATCTACCTGAGAAACAGGATAAGAAACGAGCTCCTCCCGATGATGGAGGACAGGATAAACAGCGGCGTTCGCGGCCATGTCCTCAGTCTGGTCGAGGATATGGCGGATCTGAGGGCCCAGGAGGAGGAAGAGGGAGAGGAGATCGCCTCTAGACTCTGGAGGGATCTTCCTCGGTGTATCTACACCCTGTCCAGGGATGACTTTAAGAAGTTGAGCCCTAGGCGTAAGGCCTGGGCACTGCGTTATCTAGGGAGGAGTCTGGGACTTAGGACCCTCTCCAGGAGCAGGATGCAGGTATTGTTGGATCTTGAGTCCCGTAGCTCTCGCTGGCGGTTTCAATGGTCGTCCGACGTGGAGCTTTGCGCAGACCGTAACCTTCTTTCTTTTGCAAAACGTTCTTTGCTGGAGGCCTCCTGTCCGGAGCCCTTTGAACTTTTCGGCGAGGGGCGAGGGGTCTTTTTGGATATGCCCTTTTCCTGGTCTTTCGGTGATTCCGGTCGGTCTCATTCCTCCGGCCTTGTCGCGGCTATACCTGTTATGGCCGACGACGAGGTTAAAGTCAGGTCTCTGGCCTCCTTTGCCCAGCGGCTCAGATCCTCCTGTCCCTGGTGGCTGTCGACTTTCGTCCCTGTGGTGACGATAAACGACCGTCCTGTTTGGTCTCCCGCTCTGGGTTTCTGGAATAGCAGGTGGGATTTTCCGTCAGATAGTGTAAAATATGAAGGCCTTTGCTTGGTTAGTTTCAGCGATCCCGATAGTAGGCAGGAAGGGGAACAATATAGATGAACTACAAGGTTGGAGATGTCCTGATATCCGAGGAAGATATCGTAGGCAAGGTGAAGGAGCTTGGTGAGATCATCAGCGGAGATTACGCCGGAGAGGATCTCGTGGTCGTAGGTATCCTCCGTGGAGCGGCCATATTCATGTCTGACCTGGTCAGATCCATTGACGAAAGGGTCAACGTGAGCATGGACTTTATGAGCGTATCGTCCTATGGGGCTTCAACCTCGTCGAGCGGGGTCGTAAGGATCAACAAGGATCTGGACAACGTCATAAAGGACAAGCATGTCCTCATAGTGGAGGATATAGTCGATACAGGTCTAACCCTCTCCTATCTTAAGAGGGTTTTGTTGGAGAGGGATCCTCGCTCTTTGGCTCTTTGCTCCCTTTTAGATAAAAAAGAACGTAGGGTTGCGGATATATCGGTGGACTACGTCGGTTTCGACATCCCCGATCTGTTCGTGGTGGGATATGGACTGGACTGTGCTGAGAGATGGAGAAATCTCCGGTCTATATATTCCGTAGAGACCATATCTCAGGATTAACTGAAAGGAGGCAAAGTAGTGCAGCGATTGGTAAAAAATCTTGGGCTTTACCTTATCCTGATAGTTCTTGTCGTCAGCTTGGTCAACGTATTTCTATCGCCGGATCAGAGGGGTAGCAACGTTAAGGATCTGAGCTACAGCCAATTTCTTCAGGAAGTTGACAGCGGTAGGATAAAATCCGTCGTGGTGAACGACTCTGTTCTGTCCGGGAAAACCGTGGACGGAAAGGAGTTCGTCACCTACGTTATAGGGACAGGCGACGTCGTTCAGGAGGTAGCTAAAAAGGGGGTTGACGTGAAGGTGACCCCCCCTCAGAGGAACCCCTGGTGGGTTACCATGATGTCCTCTCTTTTCCCCACCCTTCTCCTTATAGGGGTGTGGATATTTTTCCTCTACCATATGCAGGGTGGTGGCGGCGGCAAGGTGATGAGCTTCGCCAAGAGCAAGGCTAAGATGTTTTTGGACAATAGACCGAAGGTTACCTTCAACGACGTCGCAGGCTGCGATGAGTCCAAGGAGGAGCTTCAGGAGGTCATAGAGTACCTCAAGGATCCCGCCAGGTTCACCAAGCTTGGGGCATCAGTCCCCAAGGGGGTCTTGCTTCTCGGACCACCAGGGACTGGTAAGACCCTTCTTGCCAGGGCCTGTGCCGGTGAGGCAGCCGTACCGTTCTTCAGCACCAGCGGGTCGGACTTCGTGGAGATGTTCGTCGGCGTAGGTGCGTCCAGGGTCAGGGATCTGTTCGAGCAGGCCAGAAAGTATCAGCCATGCATAGTGTTCATAGACGAGATAGACGCTGTCGGACGCCAAAGAGGAGCAGGCCTCGGAGGAGGTCACGACGAGAGGGAACAGACTCTGAATCAGCTTCTGGT
>JAQUTB010000058.1 GCA_028709985.1 Dethiosulfovibrio sp. | reverse complement strand
CGACCGAAGAGGAAGAACTCTGGACGTAGATATAATCCTATGGGTTATGGGCCGATGGCTCAAGGAAAAAGGCCTTCTTGGATCAGGGGTTGTCACAACTGTTATGAGCAACCTTGCACTGGACAAGCACATGGACAGGGCCGGTATAAAGACTTTTAGGTGTCCCGTAGGGGATAGATACGTCCTGCAGGCCATGAGGGAAGAGGGAGCATGTCTTGGAGGAGAGCAGTCAGGGCACGTTATCGTTTCCCCCTACACGAAGACCGGCGACGGTATATGTACCGGATTCCTATTCGTCAGGGCCTGCGTCGAGATAGGCGAGGATGTTCAGACTCTGGTGGATCGCTTTGGCCGTTTTCCCCAGAAGCTCACCAACATAACGGTACACAACAAAAACGCTGTCATGAAGGATAAAAGGATAATCTCCGTGGTCGACGAGGCCTCTAGGATGCTTGGCGATTCCGGGCGAATTTTCCTCCGTCCTTCTGGGACAGAACCTATCGTCAGGCTTTTGGTGGAGTGTGAGGATCTGGATGTGGTCTGTTCTCTCTCAAAATCCATAGAGGATCAGATATCCTCCATGGCCGCGAGGTAATATTTAATCGCCGTGAATTAAATATGTAATTCACGGCGATGTTTTTTTGTTTTAAGTTTTTTGTGAAGGGAGGCGATAGGAGCGATAGATGACGCGCCTTTGGTAAGCGCCTGGACTGGATGGATTCCAGTTGACGAGGTCGGGGGATTATCGATACATCGGCGGATGCCCCTGGGGAGGTGGGAAAACTCCCAAAAACGAGCTCACAAAGACGACAGGTGACTGTCGAGACAAAGGAACTCGTGTTTCCCCTGTAGTGAGAGGACGTGAATGCCCATGTGTGGGATAGTTGGATATGTTGGGCCGAGGGACGTGTCTACCGTAGTGTTGGCTGGCCTGTCTCGGCTTGAGTACAGAGGATACGACTCCGCCGGTATGGCGGTATCCGGCGAGAACGGAATAGAGAGGTCCAGAGAGGTAGGAAAGGTGGCCGACCTGGTAAGGATGTTGGAGGCCAATCCTTTGAAGGGAAAACAGGGAATTGGTCACACCAGGTGGGCTACCCACGGCGGTGTTACAGTCGAGAACGCCCATCCCCACTGTAATTCGTCCTCGTCGGTGGTATTGGTCCATAACGGGATAATAGAGAACTATACAGAGCTTAGAGAGTCGCTTCTGTCGGAGGGCGTGACATTTTCCTCTCAGACCGACACGGAGGTAGCCGCTCAGCTGCTGGGAAAGATCTATTCCGGGGATCCAAAGCAAGCTCTCATAGAACTGTACCGAAGGATAACCGGTGCTTTTGCTTTAGCCGTGATGTTTGCCGACGACGACGACCATATTTACTGTATAAGAAAGGGCTCCCCCTTGATAGTGGCCTTAGGCGACGGAGAGACTCTGTGTGCTTCTGATGTACCGGCTGTTTTGGAGTACACGAGACGTATAGTCTATATGGGAGAGGGAGAGATGGCCTGTCTGTCCCGGGAGGGTGCCTCCTTCTGGGACAGCGAGGGTAACCCACTGGATAAGGATGTCGTTGAGGTCGATTGGGACCTATCCATGGTTGAAAAGGGTGGATACCCTCACTTTATGCTCAAGGAGATAAACGAACAGGGCGCTGTTATGCGTCAAACCCTGACAGGCAGGACCGAGGGAGAACAGGTCGACCTCTCCAAAGAGCTCTCCTGGACCGCCGATTGGGCAAGATCCATAAAGAGGGTACACCTGGTGGCCTGTGGAACGTCCTTCTACGCTGCCTCCGTCGCGGAGAGGGTCATAGGCCTTTTCACCGATCTTGACGTAAGGGTCGACATAGCATCCGAGTACAGATATCGATCCATACCTATAGGCGAGGACACACTTGCAGTGTTCGTCTCTCAGTCTGGAGAGACCCTTGATACCCTAGCGGCGGAGAGGTTTGCCAAGGAAAAGGGGGCTAGGTGTCTCGCCATAACCAACAACGGCCTTTCCTCTATAGCAAGAGAGGTGGACGACGTACTCCTGCTCAAGGCTGGGCCGGAGATCGGCGTGGCTGCCACCAAGACCTTTACCGGTCAGATGGCGGTGCTATACCTTATGGCTCTGTACCTGGCGAAGCTCAGAGGATCTTTGAAGGAGACCGACGAGCAGAGGCTGTTGAGGGAAATGACCTCCATGCCCTATAAGATAGAGGCTTTGTTGGAGAACAGCGACACCGTAAAATTAATGGCTGAAAAATACTCTCTTGCGAGGGACTTCCTCTTCCTCGGCAGAGGATTCTCTTTCCCTATAGCCCTGGAGGGAGCCTTAAAGCTCAAAGAGATATCCTATATCCACGCCGAGGCTTACGCAGCCGGGGAGATGAAACACGGCCCCATAGCTCTGTTGGACAGGGCAGTGCCGGTGGTTGTGGTAATGCCGGACGACGAGCTTTGGGAGAAGACCTTATCCAACGTTCAGGAGACCAAGGCCAGAAAATCGCCAGTTATCGCGATTACCACTGTAGGGAGAGAATCCTATCTGAAGGACGTCGAGGACCTTCTGTCCGTCCCAGCCACTGAGCCGGAATTAACGCCATTTTTGACCGTTATCCCGCTTCAGATGTTCGCGTACTATGTTGCCTTAGCGAGAGGAACCGAGATAGACCAGCCTAGAAACCTGGCTAAGAGCGTTACTGTCGAGTAATTTTCATCCGTCAAAAAAAGACGATCCTCCAAGAGGATCGTCTTTTTTTGTGATTTTTGACTTTTCAAATCGGACACAATGGACTATAATATACCCTAAATGGAACCAGAGTCCGCCTGGCGGAATTGAAGTTCTAAAAAAGGAGGAGAAGAGACCATGATATTGGACAAGTTCTCCCTTTCGGGAAAGCTCGCCCTGGTAACGGGTGCGAGGACCGGGATAGGTAAAGGTATCGCTGTGGGGTTGGCTCAAGCAGGGGCTGATATTGCCGCGCTGGGGCACAGCGATATGCCTGAGACCAAAGAAGAGGTCGAGTCGCTTGGAAGATCCTTTCACCTATACGACCTTGACCTGGTGGAGTCCGATAGGTCCAGCCTGATCGAAGTTGCGGATCGTATCTGGAAAGATCTTGGCGGCGTCGATATATTGGTAAATAACGCCGGAATAATTCGCCGATCCGATCTTTTGGATTTCGGCGAAAAGGATTGGTACGACGTCATAAACGTCAACCAAAATGCCCTATTCTTCCTTTCTCAGGCTATTGCCGGTCACATGGTTCAGGATGGCAGGAGGGGAAAGATAATCAACATAGCCTCTATGCTGACTTTTCAAGGAGGAATAAGGGTGCCGTCCTACACCGCGAGTAAATCGGCTGTTGCTGGCATAACCAGGGCTATGGCCAACGAGCTCTCTCCAAACGGGATACAGGTCAACGCCATAGCTCCAGGGTACATCAGCACCAACAACACAGAGGCCCTCAGAGCGGATAAGCAGAGGAACTCCGATATCCTTGGAAGAATTCCGGCGGGGCGTTGGGGAACGCCTGAAGATTTGGCGGGGATGGCGGTTTTTCTGGCATCGTCCGCCTCCGATTACGTAACTGGCTCTATATTCCCTGTGGACGGAGGATGGCTTTCCCGGTAATCTCGGAGGTAGAGTGAATTATACCTTCAAGGGGGAGTTTTTTAAGATGGAAAAACAGGGGATCAGGGTTCTACAGAGATTGTTTGACGTACTTTCCTACCTATCTGACCGTAACGACTACGCTGGGATTAAGGAAATATCCGACGGTACCGGTATCTCCAGGACGACGGTTCACAGGATCTTAGGGACCTGCGAGGAGAACTATGTGGTGTTGAAGGACGACCTAGGCCGATATCGCCTCGGCCCCAGAAGCCTGGAGTGGGCCAACTCATACCAGTTGCAGACCGGAATGGCCAAATTGGCCAGGCCTCATCTGAAAGAGCTTCTTCACGACCTAAAAGAGACGGTCCACCTTTTTATCTACGAAAAAGGGGAGGCCTTCTACCTTGAGAAGATGCACAGCTACAACCAGACCGGAATGGACTCAAGGATCGGATCAAGGGTGGAGCTCTACTGTACTTCGGCAGGGAAAGCCATTTTAGCGGCCCTTCCGATGGAGGAGTTTGAACTGTACATGAAGACCGTAAACCTTCGTCCCAAGACAGAGAGAACCGAGACGGACGAGCAACGTTTTGAGTCCTCCATAGACGAGGTCAGAGAGATAGGTTATGCCCTGGACGATCAGGAGAACGATCTTGGCGTTCGGTGTATAGGTTCCGCCATATTGAACAAGGATGGATATCCTGTAGGAGCCGTTAGCCTTACCGGCCCCATCTTCAGAATTACGGACGAAAAGATAGACCCCTTGGGAAAAAGGGTTCTTGCCACAGCCAGGTTAATATCCTACCAGCTGGGCTACAGCTCTAATTGATTTGACCCAGGGAGAAGAGATTGGAGGAATAATATGAAACTGGACATCAGACACGGAGTGAATCCAAAGGATTTTAAAGGGTACGATACGGAGCGATTGAGACAGGACTTTCTGATAACCGACCTGTTCATCCCAGGGGAAATATCCATGGTCTACAGCCATGTGGACAGAATTATCACAGGCGGAGCCTGCCCGGATAAGCCCCTTAAGCTCGAGTGCGGCAAAGAACTGGGCGTCAAATACTTCCTGGAGCGGAGGGAACTGGGCATCATCAACGTTGGAGGGGATGGATCTGTAACCGTGGACGGCGAGACCTTCAAGCTCAAGACCCTGGACGGTCTCTACCTGGGGATGGGACAAAAGGAGGTTATCTTCGAGAGCGATGACAACTCGACGCCAGCTCACATGTACTTCAGCAGTGCACCGGCCCACTCGACCTATCCTAACTGTTACATAGACATAGAGAAAGCCAAAAAAGTAAAGATGGGGGAGCCGGAGAAGGCCAACGTTCGGACTATAAACCAATATATCCACCCCGACGTATGTAAAACATGTCAGTTGATGATGGGCCTGACCCAGCTTGAAAGCGGTAACGTGTGGAACACGATGCCATGCCACACCCATGATAGAAGGATGGAGGTCTACTTCTATTTCGATCTCCCCGGCGACGGACTTGCCCTTCATCTTTTTGGGGAGCCCTCTGAGACGAGGCATATTATGGTTCGTAACGAACAGGCGGTCATAAACCCAAGCTGGTCAATTCACAGTGCCGCAGGGACCTCCAACTATAGTTTTATCTGGAGTATGGTAGGTGAGAACCAGGAATTTACCGACATGGACCACATACCGATGGGAGAGCTGCTTTAACAAAACTGTGCGTTTCACCAATACCTAAGAGGAGGATTGTGTGATGAAAAAAGCGATTACGGTGTTGTGTACTGCTGCGTTGACATTGACAGTGGCGTTGGGGCTTGCTCAGACCACCGCGTCAGCCAAGACTGTGATGAAGATCGGCCATTCTATGCCTGCCGATACCTTCCGTCAGAGGTCGTTGCTGGTGTTTAAGGATATGGTGGAAAAGGGAACCGAGGGAAGGGTTGAGGTTCAGCTGTACCCATCTGGGCAACTTGGTACAGAGATGGAAACTCTAGAGGCGGTCAAGCTAGGCTCCGTAGAGGGATTTCGAAGCGGAGGTTTTGAGGAAGCAGCACCTCTTCTGGAGATATACTCCATGCCTTTTCTGTTCTCCGACATGGAGGGCATCCATAGGATAACCAGGGGGCCTATTGGTGAGGAGATAGCTAAGTCCGTGGAGCCAGCGGGAATGGTGATACTCGCCACCGGCGACTCGGGGCTGTTTCGTCAGATAACCAACAACGTCAGACCTATACTCCAGCCCTCCGACATGAAGGGACTGAAGATGAGGACCCCTCCCATGTCCACTATAGTCAAGACCATGGAGGCACTGGGCGCTAACGTGGTGTCCATACCCTTCATAGGGACCTATATGGGCCTGAAGACAGGAGTGGCGGACGGGGAGGAAAACCCTCTGACCAACTTCGGATCCATGAAGTTCTAAGAGGTACAAAAATATCTGACCCTCGTCAACTATCAGTACCACGCTGAGATGTTCTACGTCAACAAGGATTGGTTCGACGGTCTGGACGATAAGGACCAGGCCATACTTAGGGATTCGGCTAAGGAGATGATGTTGGTCAGCGATAGGATAGTCGCTGAGGACGACGCCAAGTGCATGGATTTCCTTAAGGACAAGATGGAGATCAACAGCCTTACGCCGGAGCAACACCAGGCCTTTGTCGACGCTGTCCAGTCGGTCTACGAACACTATATAGCCAAGGGCATGTTTACCCAGGAGATGATCGACAAAATTCGTCAGGCCTCCAGTAACTAAAAAATAATCGATGGAACATTTTGCCGGAAAAATCGAACGGATACTGGCGTCGTTTTCCATTGCGGTGACGGCAGCCATGACCTTAGGGGTCATAGCTCTGGTCTTCAGTCGTTATGCGCTGGGTATAACCTACATATGGGCGGAGGAGTCCATATCGGTCCTCTTTATGGCGACGACCTATCTAGGGGCGGCTTTAGGGGTCAGGAATGACGAGCACATAAGGATCGATTCTCTCTTGGAAAGGCTTTCTCCTCCCAAGAGGCGAATCATGGAGATACTTCAGATAACGGTGGTGGTGGTGCTTCAGTTGGTACTGCTTAAAGTATGTATCAACTGGATAGACAAGGTTGGAAACACCCTCACCCCTGGACTGAGGATCCCGACTAAGTTTATCTACTCTTTATTTCCCCTGAACCTGGCTCTGGTGACCCTTTTTGAGCTCTCCCGTCTTGTAAGCATAGTGAGGAATAGGTCATGGGCATAACCATACTTCTGTCGTCTTTTATAGTATTCGTGGCTATAGGGCTACCTCTTTGCTACTCCCTTGGGGCCTCCGCCGCAGCTTACTTTATGCTTGCAAAGCCGGCCTTTATGGGTATATTCGCCCAAAGGATATGGTCCGGTTCCTGTAGTTACGTCCTCATAGCCCTTCCTCTTTTCATCCTCGCAGGAGAGCTGATGAACAACGGAGGGATAACCAGGAGGATATTGAACTTCAGTCTCTATCTTGTCAGGCCGATAAGAGGAGGTCTGGGAGAGGTCAACGTAATAGCCAGCATGATATTCGGAGGTATAACTGGGTCGTCAGTGGCGGACACCTCCGCCATAGGATCGGTGCTCATACCAGAGATGGAAAAAGCCGGATATGACAAGGGTTTTTCAGCTGGAGTGACAGTGGCGTCCTCCACCATGGGCATGATCATCCCTCCAAGCATCCCTATGTTGCTGTATGCCATGGTGTCAGGTGCGTCGGTGGGGTCGCTTTTTCTAGCTGGTCTGATACCGGGTATACTCATAGGCGTCAGCCAGATCGTCCTGGTGTGGTTTATCTCTCGAAGGAGGGGTTATCATCCTGTCCTAACGCCTTTCGACAGAGGCGATTTCTTTAAGACCACCAAAGACGGCATACTGGCTCTTTTCATGCCGGTTATCATCGTTCTTTCCGTATCCCTGGGCATAGCTACAGCCAGTGAATCCGCTGGGGTTGCGGTGCTCTACGCCGCGGTATTGGGGTTTTTCGTCTACAGAGAGCTGGACATGGGACAGCTCAAGGATATACTGAAAAAGACCGTTCTCAGTTCAAGCGCAGTTATGTTCGTTGTTGGGTTCTCTACGATATACGTCTGGATACTCTCGGTGGAGCAGGTCCCGTCCATGGTTGGAAATTTTCTGCTTAACCTAAACGTAGACAGATTTTGGATCCTTATCCTGTTGGACGTCATCATCCTTCTGGTGGGTACCTTCGTCGACGTGGCTCCTGCCATACTTCTCCTGTGTCCGATCCTGCTGCCTGTGATGAAGGGTATAGGAATGGGAGAGCTACAGTTTGGAGCAGTCATGATAACCGGTCTGGCGATCGGTCTGGTGACACCTCCTGTCGGGATGTGTCTCAACGCCTGCAACAAGATCTGCAAGATGCCGATAACCGAGATATTCGCTCACGCATTGCCCTTTATACTGTGTAACCTGCTTATACTGCTTTTAGTGACCTTCGTGCCAGTCGTCTCAACCTGGCTTCCAGCTTTGATGAAATAGAAGCCGTCCCGGATATCCCGGGACGGCTTCTATTTTTAGGGGACCTCTAATAACTCACACTTGAGTCCCCTCGGAGAGACCGTCCCGCCTGCGCCCTGTCTCGCCCAGGCGTATTTTCGACCTGCCTGTTCCGTACGAACCGCCTCGGAGGGCACGTCCTGTGCCCCCTCGGCTTGGGGCGACGTC
>JAQUTB010000057.1 GCA_028709985.1 Dethiosulfovibrio sp. | reverse complement strand
CTTAACGCGTTTGGCGAGAAGGCCAGTGACGATAGGGTCGTCATCGCTAGACACGACGAGTACATCCGTCAGACCGTGGCGGACCGCAAGGCGGAGCTCAGAAAATACGCCAAGGACCTCAGGATTTACGAGAGCCTTCTTGGCGAGGGTGGGGTTATCTCCCTTCCCGCCGTTCCCATGGTCGCGGCTAACGCAGTCATGGAGGAGGCCGTCGGTCCGGTCAAGAGCACCCTTCAGCTTACACAGGACAGTCTGAGCATCACCAGGGATACCCTCGCTATAACCAGGGACTCTTTGGAGAAGACAAGGGCTGACCTGCTCATGAGGGAGAAGGACAACGCCGCCCTAGCAGCGGATCTGGAGAACGCCAGAAAAGAGCTTATGGTCCTCGAGGCCAAAGTTATCGAGCTTGAGAATAAGTACAAGGATCAGTCTCTCGACCTCTCCCAGACCAAAGCAGACCTGGCTGTGAGCGAGAAAGAGGCTTCCGACCTTAAGCTGGAGATCTCCAAGACCCAGGGTTCGCTCAGGGAAGAGATAGAGAAGGCCAAGGTTGCCCTCTCGGAGAAGACCACAGAGATCGAGTCCGTAAAGGCAGCTCTCGTCGAGAAGGACGAGCAGATCAAGTCGCTTGAGGGCAAGGTCGCAGAGCTTGAGACATCCCTTAAGGAAAAATCCGATGCCCTTTCCTCCACGACCGAGGAGCTTGAGGCGGTGAAGGCCGACTCTGCCACTAAGGCACAGGATCTATCCGAGAAGACCGGTCTCTTTGAGACAATTCAGAAGGAGCTTGAGGCTCTTAAGGCTTCCTCTGAGACCATGAAGGCCGATTTCCAGAAGTCCATCGAGGAGAAGGAAGCTGCTCTCGGTGAGGCCAAGGCTAAGATAGAGGGCTTTGTCGCCCAGCTCAAGGATTTTGAGGGACTTTCCGAGAAGAGCAGCGAGGAAGTCGAGGCCCTTAAGCAGGCCCTTGAGATGAAGCAGGCCGAGCTTAACGAGGCTATCGGAAGCATAAAGGCACATGAGGAGCGTCAGAAGGCCCTTGAGGAGAAGCTCATAGCCCTCGAGAAAAACGCCCCTGCTGAGCCTGCAACTGAGGCTCCTGCGGTGGAAAAACCCGCAAACTAGTTATTTTGTAAGGTCGAGACCTTTGCGTAAAAAGGACCCCTTCTTGGGGTCCTTTTTTGTAACTACTCGGTTTTTGACGACCGAGAAGTCCGCGCCGTGTGGGATGATTACGAGAAAAGCCGAGATTATTCGAAATATTTGAATGTAAAACTGAAGCGCGAGGGCAATCAAGTGGGTAGTGTGACTACCCAGTTCAAATTTGCCGCGCCTGACGGCAAGAGCAAGTCAAAAGCCTAAGCGCTGTTTGACAGTTCTTTTATGGAGCCTGATCTTACCGACATTTTTTCTGTCTTCTTATCGCCGTTTGACATGGTGTTGTAAAAGAGGGTATGATAATTCCGGGGTATAGAACCCCTGACGTTTATATTTAAGGAGGGTTAAGCATGAAGAAGGGATACCTAATGGCTCTGGCCGCTGCCTTCGTCCTGTCCGCGTCGTTCGCGGGGCAGGCGGTAGCCAACCAATTCGTGACCATAGTCACGGGATCCACCGGTGGAACCTACTATCCAGTGGGGACCATCATCGCCAACGGCATGAACAAGGAACTAATGTCAAAGGGAATTAAGGCATCAGCTCAGAGCTCCGGCGGAACCGTCGAGAACCTGAAGATGATGAAAAACGGCGAGGCCGAGATGGCCATAGCCATGTCGAACCTCACAGGCTTTGCCTACAAGGGCATAGGAACCTACGAGGGTGCAGCCATACCCAACCTTCGTTACGTCATGGGACTCTGGCCCGACGTGACCCAGATCGTCATCCGCAAGGAAGCTGGCATAAATACGTGGGCCGACCTTAAGGACAAGAGATTCGCCGTCGGTCCTCCCGCTTCCGGAACCGAGTTCACCAGCCGTTTGGTGCTCAAGGTCGTCGCTGGGCTCTCCTTTGACGACATCAGCCCCGAGTATATCGGCTACAGCGAGGCGGCACAGGCCCTTCAGAATGGCCGTCTTGACGCATTCAACGCTGAGACGGGATATCCTGTATCGGCCGTGTCCGAGCTTTACGCCGGAAGGACTCCAGTGGGGATGCTTGAGTTTTCCGACGACGACCTTGACACGCTTCAGCTTGAGGCCCCCTACTACGCTAGGGTGACCATACCTGCAAACGTATACCCCAATCAGGATAAGCCCCTCAACCTTGTTGGGGTGAAATCGGCCCTGATCGTCACCGAGGCTGTTGACGCCCAGGTCGTTTACGATACCCTCAAGGTTATCTACAACGATCGTGAGGCCATGAAGCAGGCCCATGCTGCCTTCTCCAAGGTCGATTACGATAACCCTCTGGCAGGGCTGTACGGCGCTCCCCTTCACCCTGGTGCTGTAAAGTTCTTCAGGGAGCAGGGCTTCGAGATTCCCGGTTCCCTTCTCCCGCCGGAGATGAACTAGGTTAGGATCCGCTAGAACATCTTGCGGTGCCGGCTCGTGCCAGCACCGCATTTTTTGGATTTTGGAGGGAGTGGGGTAATTGAATCTTTTGAGCCTTTTTAAGCCAGGTGAGCATATTCCCAACAGGGAGTTCACCGGCAACGTCAAGCTCTTCGCCGTGGCCTTAGCGGTGTTGACTTCGCTGGTCCACTGCTGGATGAACAGCATCGGCCTGATCATGACCATAAAGATGAACGCGATTCACCTCGCCACAATGATGGCGTTGGTCTTTCTGTACTTCCCAGCCAGGGCGAAGTCGAGACAGGACGCCCCTTCAGCGATTGACTGGATGTGCGTGGGACTAGCCCTGTTAGGTGGCCTGTACATAATTGTGTCCTACGACCGTATCTTGGCCGACCGGCTTGAGGTAAACCAGATGGATCTGATCATATCGGTGATGACCATGGCCCTTCTGGTGGAGGCCTCCCGTCGAGCTGTAGGGATGCCTCTGACCGTCCTCTGCGTGTTTTTCCTGGTTTACACCAAGTACGGTCCTTATTTCCCTGGGCTCTTTTCCCACAGGGGATTCGACTGGGCAAGGGTAATAACCAGGATGGCCCTGACGGACCAGGGGATATACGGGGTCACTATAATGGTCTCTTCGTCCTACGTCTTCATGTTCATCCTTTTCGGGGCTTTTCTGGCGGCGACCAAGACCAGCGAGTTCTTCAACGACTTTGCCCTGGCCATAGCCGGTAAATACCGCGGTGGGCCGGCAAAGGTGGCCGTGGTGGCCTCCGCTCTCATGGGAAGCATCTCCGGTAGTTCTCAGGCTAACGTCGCCACCACCGGAGCCTTCACTATACCTCTGATGATAAAGGTAGGCTACAAGCCCTTCTTCGCCGGGGCTGTGGAGGCCGCGGCCAGCACCGGAGGCATATTGATGCCTCCCATCATGGGGGCATCGGCCTTCATAATGAGCACCTTCTTGGGAATTCCCTACGTCACCATAATGTTGGCCGGGATATTCCCCGCCCTGCTCTACTATGGGGCAATAATGACCATGGTCGACCTCAGGGCCAAAAGCAACGGCCTCAGGGGACTCACTGCAGAGGAGCTTCCCTCCCTGAAGGCGGCCCTACTGGACAAGGGGCATATGACAATCCCCCTTGTGTTGATAATCTACTTCCTGGTCGCGGGATATACACCTCTGTTCTCCGCCTTCTTGGGCCTTATCGCCATAATCGTCCTCTCGTCCTGTAAAAAATCCACCAGGATGGGGCTCAAGGACTTTATCGGGGCCCTCGACGGAGGGGCTAGGAGCGCCGCCCCTGTGGGCATCGCCTGTGGGATCGTCGGATTTATAGTAGGTGCTGTCGGAATGACCGGTGTCGGTCAGGTCATAGCCATGAACATAATAATGTTCGCCGGTGGAAAGCTCTGGGCTGCGTTGATACTATGCATGTTGGCGGCACTGGTCCTGGGGATGGGACTTCCTGCCTCGGCCTGTTACATAATCACAGCCACCATAGCGGCTCCGGCGTTGCAACAGATGGGGGTCAACCCACTGGCGGCTCACTTCTTCGCCTTCTACTACGGGACCATGTCGGCAGTCGTCCCTCCTGTGGCCCTCACCAGCTACACCGCTGCGGGCCTGGCCAAGGCCGCACCGACCAAGGTGGCTGTGGTGGGTTTCGGGCTGGCGATGTCCGGGCTTCTCCTGCCCTATCTGTTCGTCTACAACCCGGTGTTGCTCCTGGTCGATTTCACATGGGCAAAGTTTATCCCGACGATAACCTGCGCAGTGGTCGGGGTGTTCTCCCTCTCCGCGGGTCTCATAGGGATGTTGAGGGGACGTATGCCACTGTGGGAGCGTGTTCTCTTCGCCGCTGCCGGCATAGCCTTGGTCAACCCTCTGAACATGGTTAGGGTCGTCAGCCTTGGATCATTTGCCCTCATATTCGCCCAACACTGGATAAGGAATAAAGAGAGCCGTTAGGCGATCGAAGGGGAGGCCTGATGCCTCCCCTTTATCGTAAACGATCATCGGATAATCTCTTTCGATTCATCTAAATTTTCCGCTTTGAGGAGTTGAGATCGTGGATGGAATGCGCTACAATAAACAGCTAGAGGATGACGGAGTTGATCTGTTCCCTGCTCGCACTGTCTGTGTGGTGGGAAACGCCAGGACCGCCAACGACAACCCCATCACCCACGCCTACTCCCATTTTTTCATGACCTTTGTGGCCGATATAGACACAGGCCTCGTGGTCGACGTCGAGGCGTCCTTCACCCTGCCACTGACCAACAGGTTCGTCAGGAGCCTGTTCCTGGGCAGATCTCTGGACGTAGTCGACGAAGATCTCCTAAGGTCGGTCAGGGAGAGGTATCTGGGCTCGTCCCAGAAGGCCATCTCCGTGGCCTATAAGGACGCCGTCAAGAAGTTCGTGAAGGCGTTCAGGGAAGACGCTAAAAACGAATAGGCTGCTTTGCCTGTCGGCCTGGTCGGGAACACCGGCCAGCGAGGAAGGTGAAATCCAGCGGACATGGCCTCACGTCGTGAGGTCCGTGTCCGCTTTTTTTATTGGGAGGGGATGTTTAAGGTGAGGATAATCAAGATAAGGACTGGGTCGGTCGTAGCTCCGCTCAAAAAACCGTTTAAGACGGCGGTGCGATCGGTGGACGCAGTGAGGGACGTCATAGTGGCGGTGGAGACCGATTCGGGAGCGGTGGGCTACGGTGAGGCTCCTCCCACAGGGGCTATAACCGGCGATACCACCGGAGCTATACTGGGAGCTATCGACGACCATATAAGGCCAACCCTGATGGGTCGAGACGGTGAGGACCTGGAGGGTAATCTCACCGCACTGGACCACTCCATAATGGGCAACACCAGCGCCAAGGCTGCCTTGGACATAGCCCTCCACGATCTCTGGGCTCAGTCGTTGGGTTCCCCTCTTTACAGGCTTTTTGGCGGGACCGGCAGGGCAATAGAGACCGACGTGACCATAAGCGTCAACGAGCCCGACGAGATGGCTCAGGATGCCGTAAACGCCGTATCTCAGGGCTATAAGGTCCTCAAGATAAAGGTCGGCAAAGAGCCGTCCAAGGATTTCGACCGGCTGGCGGCGATCAGGGACGCCGTGGGCTACGAAGTGGCCATAAGGATAGACGCCAACCAGGGCTGGACTCCCTCCGAGGCGGTCAAAATCCTGGGGCACATGGAGAAGGCCGGTTTTGATCTGGAGCTGGTGGAACAGCCGGTGAAAGGTGGAGATCTGGACGGCATGGCCTACGTCACAGCCAACACCTCCATCCCGGTGGTCGCCGACGAGAGTATATGGAGCGCCTCGGACGCTCTGGAGATCTTCAGGAGAAAGGCCGCCGACATGGTCAACATAAAGCTGATGAAGTGCGGTGGCCTGAGAGAGGCCAGGCGAATCATAGCTATATCGGAGACCTTCGGGGCGCAGGTCATGTTGGGGAGCATGTTGGAGGGTAAAATCAGCGTCACAGCGGCGGTCCATCTGGCATCGGCCTACGGGGCCGTAACCAGAATAGACCTAGACGGACCTCTTCTTTGCGCCTCCGATCCGGTGGAGGGAGGAGCTAACTTTGTGGGGCCGGGGATAACTCTCGGCGACGATTCAGGCCTGGGGATAAGGGGATTTAGGGAGATAAAATGGCATTGATTTCGTTATTATTTCATAAATAGGGGGTCTTTCTTCATGGAGCAGGGGAGTCTTTTAGGTCTTATACCGTTGGCGGTCTACATCGTCCTTTGTTTTACCAGATTTGGCCAGATATTTGCCGTTATCGCTGGAATTCTGGTGGCTGCTGCAATAGGACATCACGGAATTATGGATATCGCCGCGGCGGTGAGGGGCGGATTGGGTTCGTTCTTAGGCTACATAGGGATGATCATCCTTTTAGGGGCTGGCTTAGGGCAGGTTCTGAAGCGAACGGGGGTAGTCAGACATCTGGTGTTTATGGTGACGGAGAGATGGAGCATCAACTCTCAAAACAGGGCTTTCCTCGTGGTGATGTCCTGTTCCGTCATCATAGTGAGCCTTCTCGGTACTATGGCGGGCGGTAACGCAATACTCGCGCCCATCCTTATCCCTATCGCGGCGGCGGTAGGAGTCACCCCTAACGCTATGGCGGTGCTCCTCCACGGGGCCGGTGCGTCAGGTCTCTTTTTGGGACCCTTTACGCCTCCAATGGTGGCGTTGATGGAGTTCACAGGGTTGTCCTATCCCCAGGTCCTGTTGAACGCGGGGCTGCCTGTATCGATAATAATGTGGCTTGTCACCTTCTTCTGGGCAAGGAGGGTCCAAAAGGCCTCGGAAGGTAAAAACCGTTATTCCGAGGAGGATATCGCCAAAGAGAGCGCTGACTGGAAGCCCGACGCCTCGGTGCGCAGGGCAACCCTGGTTTTCCTGGTAACCATGTTCACCATGGTCGGTTACGGCATCGTTATAGAGGGTGGATCGACCTTCGTCGTCGCCATAATGTTGGTGACCGCCGCTCTGACCGGTGTAGCCGCAAAGCTAGGGCCGGTGGAGATCATAGATTCCATCTGCGACGGCGCCAAGAACTTCATCTGGCTTTTCTTCTTCTTCGTGTTGCTCGATCCGTTTATCAACTTCATCCAGGAGACCGGAGCCTTCCAGGCCCTTGCTTCCCTTCTTGAGCCAATGGTTCAGGACGGCGGAACCGTTGGCTTCATAGCCTTCTCGACCTTGGTCGGTATCTTCGGGGTTCCAGGAGCAGCCGTCGCCCAGGCAGAGGTGCTGAATAAAATGTTCCTGCCTCTGGTGCAGAGCCTCAACGTCCCAATGACCCTCTGGGTCGCCGTCCTCCTCATAGGGTCTCAGATGACCTCTTTCGCAATTCCAGAGGGGGACATGCAGGGGCAGATGGGGCTGGCAAGGTCCAGCGACCTGAAGTCGGTGCTGTGTAACGGATGGTTGATAGTCCTCTGCACCACCATGTACGTCATAATAAGAGCCATGATAACGGTGATGTAGTTGGCTATCTCGGACGATCTGGCTTTATCGGTCTCGTCCTTCGAGGGGATTGGGGCCACCGCTGGAGTGGTGGTTTCCGCCCCTGGATCGGGTTTCAGATGGAGCCATAACGAATCTCGTAGGTTTCCCTCCGCCAGCCTTATAAAACTAGCGGTGCTCTGGTCCCTCTTTAAGGGGGACGAGGCCGGGCTTTGGTCCCTCCAGGACGAGGTGGACATACCTAAAGTTCAGGTCGTGGAAGGAGGGCTTCTGCACCGCTGGTCTCATGGCGGTCGTCTCCGACTCGACGATCTAGCCCTGCTCATGATTGCGGTGAGCGACAATACCGCCGCAAACCTCCTTATAGACCGTATAGGCATGGAGAGGATCAACGAGGATATCTCGTCGTTGGATCTTAAAGACACCGTTCTAGGTCGCAAGATGATGGACTTCGAGGCAAAAAAGATGGGCAGGGACAACTATACCTCTCCTCGGGATCTGGAAAAACTGATAGAGGCTTTGGCCTTAAACGGAAAACCCTACATGAGGGAAAGGGCCTTGGAGATGATGTCCTGTCAAAAACTGAGATCCAAGCTACCTGGCAGTATCCCAGTATCGGACGTGGACGACCTTGAGGTAATTGTGGCTCACAAGACGGGGGAGCTTCCAGGGTCGGAGCACGACTGCGGCGTGTTTTTTCATCGGGGAGAAAATCCCGTCATAGTCGTGGTGTTAACGGAGGGACTAGGTTCTCCCGAACATGGGGTTACTTTTTGTCGCGATATAGGCAAAAAAATCTATGTAAATTTTA
>JAQUTB010000056.1 GCA_028709985.1 Dethiosulfovibrio sp. | reverse complement strand
TTCTCGCCACACTTGATGGCGGCGAACTCGGCGGTCCTCTCGTCCACCGGCCGGAACAGGTTGACCGCCACTATACCGTCGGCCCTCCACTCCACCTCGGGCTTGATGAGGTTGGTCTCGTAGTATTTGTCCAGCTCGGCGAGACGGACGTTGACGTTGTCCTGCTCGTCCAGCTCGTCGACGAAAACGATCTTTGAGGGATCCTCGAAGGTATCCCCTCCTATTGCGGCGGAGGCTTTGCCGTTAAACTCCTCGGGGATGCAGTTGTTGCCGTAGTGGACCGATACAGGGGCAAAATAGTCCGGGTCCCTCTGGAAGAGCATGCCGCAACCTATGCCACCGTCGGCCTGACGAGCGATTCCGTCGCCGTTACGCTCTGGGTAGTATCCGCTGTCGACGAAGAATCCGTCCTCGACGGCCTTGAAGTAGCCTCCGACCTCCAGAATCTCCTCCATGAAGAGGACAGCTCTCTCCTTGAGCTCACGGACGACGTCGCCGAGGGGACCGTCTCGGTCGATCTTGACCATCTCCCTGAGGCCGTCCATGCCGTTGAGTGCCTGTTTAGCGGTGGTGGTCCCGGCGATATTGTTGTAGTGCCACGGCACGTTTCTCCCCTCATCGGGGGTGATGGTGGACTGGATGTCGGCGCTGGTAAGCCTTGAGATCACCAGGTTCAGGGTGTGGGTGACCGTGGCTTCCTTCATGTCCGACTCCATGTACTTGGTGTTCTGCTGAGCCCTCATCTTGTACTCGCTGAAAAAGTCCCGAAGGGCCACGGCGTAGGGCAGGTCCAGCCTCATGCAGGGTGCAGGAGGGGCCGAAGGTGGAACCGTGGAGAGGGCTATATTCTCCGGCTTTAGACCCACCTTGCGGGAGAATATGCTGTTTATGGCGTGCTGCACCATGAGCTCAGGACGGACCTTCCAGGCCTTCATGGCTGTGGCGTTGGCGTTGTGGGCTCCGTCTATCTGGAGTATGTCCGCCCAGGCCATGATCTTCTTGGCCTCGCAGGCGTCCACGAAGCTCCTGACCATGTTGACGTTTCTGTACAGGACGTTGTACTGAGGATCCTGGTGTGCCCCGTTGACCCCTTCTTCGGCGAACATGACGGCTATGTCGGGGCCCGCCACGCCGGAGATGTAGGAGTGGAAGTTTATAGGACGACCGACCTCCTCCTCTATGGCGTCGAGGGCTTTTCTTGTAGCCCGAACCTGTTTTCTGGTGACGGCGATTCCACCGATGCCCTGGGTTGTCCCCTCAAGGAGTGAGTCTATATGGGACTGTCCGGCGGTGCGGATGACCATGAGGTGGTCCGCTCCGTGCCAGGCCGCCATACGCATGCGGCGAACGTCGTCCTCGAAACGACCGGAGGCTATCTCGGTTGTTATGACGCAGTCGGGCTGAGGGTCGATGTAGCCGAATCCACGGCTTCCAGGAAGGGGAACGTAGTTTTTAAGGCCCTCGGAGCTCTCGTGATACTCGAAATCGCCTACGGTGCGAGGCTCGTTGCGACCCTCTCTCCAATGCCAGCCTCTGCGCTTGGGACGGTAGTTCTCCAGGTCCTCAAGGAGCTCCTTGACGTCCAGCCTTTTGTTGGGCTCAAGCTTCATGGTCATCTGTTATCCCCTCCGAACAAGGTCTCTACCGTATCCCAGTGTTTTCCCTCAGCCAGGGCGACTCCCGCTTCCCTAACCGACACCCCAAGCTTTTTCGAAAGACGCCATACAACGTTGCCGGCGCCTTTGGGCATGAGGCCCTTTGCTATGACGCCCTCCAGTATGGGCTTTACCTCAAGGCTGGAGAAACCCATTCGAAGCAGGACGCTTCTCTCTACAGCAGGGGTGGTGTGGGTCTTTCCCAGCTCGAGCATAGGGTCCACTACCTTCCCTGCCAGCTCCCAAAAGCGGGCCTTCAGTTCCTCTTCCGACAGATTAGCCAGGTGTTGACGGCGAACCTGAAAATCGTCTTCCCTTTTCATGTCTTATCCCCCCATACGGCAAAACCGTTCCCCAAGGAACGTATTTTCAGAAGCAAACTACGAAAAAGGCGGGAACGACGCAAAGCCGCCCCCGCCCTAAGGCTATTTAGAGGCCTTAAGCTCCTCTATAACGGACTGGACGAAGGACCTGTCTGACTTGGTCTCAGCGGCCAGGAAGGCCATATCCTCGTCCGATGGACAGCCCTCGGAGCGACATTTATCGATGGCGTTTCGGATGTAGGACCGTCTCGCCTTGTCCAGGTCGAACTCCCGAAGCTTTATGGCGCCAGGGTTCTCCGGGAAAACTATGTTCTTTCCCGGGACCTCGGTGTCAGGGTCGCCGAAGAGCACCTCTATGCCGTTTTTCTTGGCGAAGCTGATCTGGGGCATGGGATGCTTTCCGGCCCCTGTGTACTCGGTCTCCTGGACGACGATGGTCTGATCCCTGTCCATCTCCTGGGCCAGGACGAAGGCGGCGGTAAGGGAGGTGTTCCCTGCAGGGCCTCTCTCAAGTCCCTCAAGTATGGCCAGGGCCTCGGTTATGTAGAAGACCTCGCCCTGTTTGACCAGAAGGTAACGGTCCAGGTAGCGAAGGGGCCGAGCGGCGTTCCTCGGGACGTCGGCCCTGTCGGGCCACGTGGCGAAGGGTATGCCAAACCCGGTGTGACCGGTCGTGAAGGACTTGCGGTTGAAGTCGTGATCCGAGGCCATATGAAGCCCAGAGAGGTCCACGGAGGCACCGACCACTAAAGTGTCCTCAGCGTCGGCCTTTATGAGTCCTCTGGCTGTGCCTGTGACGTTGCCGCCTCCGGCGTGGGTGACGACCACGGCGTCAGGGGCCGATCCGATCCTCTCCCTGAACTGCTCCGCAAGCTCGTAGCCCAGTGTCTCGACACCGGCTATCCCGAAGGGGGTGTAGAGGGAGGCGTTAAAGTAACCCGTCTCCTCCAGAAGGCTCAGGAAGGTGTAGAAGAGCTCGGGGCCAACGGTGAGCTGGACGACCTCCGCCCCGTAGGCCTCGCAGGCCCTCTGCTTCTCAAGTATCTCCGGCTGACCGATCATCCGGCTGTCGTAGCACTCCTGGACTATGATGCATTTGAGACCCTGCATAGCCGCCTGGGAGGCCACCGCTGCGCCGTAGTTGCCGCTGGTGGCGGCTATGACTCCCTTGTAGCCGTGTCTTTTTGCGTGATAGACGGCGGTGGCGGCCCTACGGGCCTTGAAGCTGCCCGAGGGGTTGGACGCCTCGTCCTTGACGAATATCCTGGCTCCCTTTCCCGCAGGGGCGTACTTCCTTGCAAGAGCTGTGATGTTTCTGAGCTCCAGAAGAGGGGTGTTGCCGACCCCTGTGGCCCCCTGGATCTTCCTTATCTCGTCCAGTGAATAGCCCGCCTCGTGCATCATCCTCTCGTAGTCGAAGGATAGAGAGCCCGACTCGAACTCCGAGTAGTCTATACCTATGGCCTTCTTCATTATCTCGTTTTTACGGCCCATTACCGCCTCGTAGGACATATCTAAGGTCATCTCTACACCTCCTCCATGAGCGATCTGAGCTGCACGTCTATGACGAGAAACTCGGGCACGAAGTCGCCGAAATCGTGAACGTATCTCGGGTTGATGGCGGAGAGCTCTCCTTTGACCTCTCTGCCAGTCAGGGTCTCTACGGAGATCTCCTCTCCCATGGCCCCGTCGGACTTGGCAAATCCCTTAACCCACAGGAGAAGGGGGGTCGCCTTGGTGTCCTCAGGAGCCTGAGGGGCCCTGCCCTCCGGGGGCAGCACTATCTGTTTTACCTGAACCCAGTCGCCTTTTTTTGCCCTTTCCACTTGGTTCACATCCCCTTTCCGATATTAGTCCTCCTCGATCATAGCCCTTACGTCGCCCATGATCGCCCTGGGGACAGGAAGGTCCAGCATGGTCTTGAGGCCTGCCTTGGCGTTGATAACGTGGGGGATCATGTTGACGCACATGGCGATGGTGCCGATTCCGCCGGGTATCTCAGGCTTGTTGGCCATGTTGACGTTGGGAGTTCCCTTTATGATGACGTAGTCACCTGTGTCGGTTCCGCCGAGGTGAGGCTCGATCTGCTGGGGATGGTCCATCTCTATCTTTATCTCTCCAGCGACCTTGCCAAATCCCTTCATGGCGCAGCCAGCAACGTCTCCGGCCTTGGCAAAGCCGTAGGGGGACTTGCGGTCGACGTCGGTGACGATGGGCTCCATGGTCTGGGTGACCTCCTCGACCTTCCAGCCGATGGCGTCTCCGATCATGTTTATGGACTCGGCAAAACCGACGTGGCCCGCGAGTTCACCGGCAGCGCTCTTTTTGCGGAAGTCCTCCTCGGTGATGCCTATGCCCTGCTCCTCCATGACCGCGGTGCCGAAGGGGGAGAGGCTGTTGACCCTGCGGGCGGTGATGTGGTCCACCGACTCACAGGCTCCGGTGAAGATGACGACGAGGAGGTCCATCATGAGGCCGGGGTTGATGCCGGTACCCAATACGGTGACGCCGTTCGCTTTAGCGATCTTGTCGATCTCCACGGCCAGCTCGGGCTCCTGGGCCTTGGGGTAGGCCATCTCCTCGGCGCTGGAGACCACGTTGATCTTCCTCTCGGCGACGAACTTGATCTTATCGAAGGCGCCTTTCACGAAGGAATCGGTGCAGAGGAGAACCACATCGGCGGCTCCTGGCACGATGACATCCTCGGGAGCTCCTATAAGGACGTCCGGGCGGTCACCCTTGGGCATATCCAGAAAATCGTACATGCTCTTGCCGATCTTGGCGCCACGACCGACGACACCAACTATCTCGAAGCCCTGTTTCTTGAGCATCATCTCCGCCATACCCTTGCCCATAGCACCAAGACCCCAAATGATAACCTTTACAGATTCCTTCCTCATTGTCTTTACCTCCCCATGATGAACTCGCAGCCAAGGCTGCCTAGTTAGAAACCCAAAATAGAAAAAATGTCCAAAAGTAAACTACAAACAAAAAGGAGTACCATTTCCAGATCACCATACACCGAATCGTCCGAACTGTCCAGAGGGTCAGAAAGGGCTATTTTCGCCATAAATTTAGGCAGAATAGAAAGTCTTTTCGTTGACACCGGACCGGATCGGGAACAAGGCCATTTTTTGCCATTTCCAAATAAGGGGTATATTGTGTTATTATTCAATCGTGCTAGGTTATCGACTTTTCCGAACCATATCGAGAAGATAGTTCGTCGGCATCAAGAAACCTTTTTTGGCCGACAGGACAGAGAGGGGGCATGTTCAAGAGGTAGGATTGGACGCTTGCGTAAAGGCGGGGAGCGCATGGGGAAATCAGGAGATAGCTATCTACGGAAGGAGGCAGCATCAAGATTATGACTACACAAGAGGGAAGAAGGCCAACGTTTTTAGAGGCGTCGCTGATCCTACTGGCCTGCGCGGGGCTCATTAGCTACGGAGTCCTCAAGCTAGGGGTAGACGCACATATTCCCATAATTTTATCCGCAGTTATTGTCTCTCTTTGGGGCGCGTTCGTACTTAAATATCCTTGGCAGTCCATCGAGGACGGCATCATTCAGGGTATCACCATGGCGTTGCAGGCGGTCCTTATTCTCATGATGGTTGGATTGGTGGTAGGTTCCTGGATACAGAGCGGTGTCGTCCCCAGCCTCATATACTACGGCCTGGATATACTGTCGCCCAAGATATTCCTCCTGGCGACATTGGTGATAGCCTCTGTGGTAGCACTGGCTACTGGGACATCCTGGGGTACATCCGGCACTGTCGGGATCGCCCTCATGGGAGTCGGTGCAGGCCTGGGAATTCCCGCCCCTGTCACAGCCGGTATCGTCATATCCGGAGCCTACTTCGGGGATAAGATGTCCCCTCTTTCGGACACCACAAACCTGGCCCCCGCCGTCGCTGGGACCGACCTTTTCAGCCACATCAGGTCGATGATGTGGACCACCGGCCCCACGTTCCTCATAGTGGCAGCCATAACCGTCTATCTGGGCAATAAATACTCCGGCGGGACATTGGACGCCAGCAAAATCCAGGCGATCCAGGCCGTCATGGGCGGAGAGTTCCACATCAGCCTCATGGGTCTCATCCCTCCCCTCCTGGTCATAGGCCTGGCCATAGCAAAAATCCCAGCCCTTCCGGGGCTTTTTGCCGGAATACTCTTCGCCTGCGGCATGTCTTTGGCCCAGGGCAACGGAATTGGAGATATAATCCAGGCCCTTCACTACGGCTACGAGGCTACACTCTCGGGACAGATCGCACAGGCTGAGACGATTGAGGCTGTAGCGCAGCTGATGGCCCAAAGCAGCATAACAGGGGTCTCCCCGGAGCTGACGAAGGACGCCGGAACCATGCTGTCCGACCTCCTCACCAGAGGCGGCTTGGACTCGATGATGTGGACCATTTCGCTGATACTGTCGGCCCTTTCGTTCGGCGGGATCATGGAGAGATGCGGCTTCCTCGAGGTTCTCCTCAAGACCATCCTTCAGGGAGTAAAGAGCGTCGGTGGCATGGTGACGTCGGTCCTCTTATCGTGCTTCGTCTCCAACCTGTTCCTGGGAGACCAGTACCTGTCCATAGTCATGCCAGGCAGGATGTTCAAATCGGCATTCGACGAGAAGGGACTCGATCCCAAGGTGCTTTCCCGTACCCTCGAGGACGCAGGAACGCTGACCTCGGTCCTCATCCCCTGGAACACCTGCGGAGCCTACAACGCGTCTGTTCTGGGCGTCCCGACCCTTGAGTACATACCCTACGCCTTCATGAACTACCTCAACCCCTTCGTGGCTATTTTCATGGCCTACACAGGAATAGGTATATTCTGGAAGGAAGGCTACGGCCCCAAGAAGGGCTAGGCCTTGGCGAGCTTGGACGAACAGGTCCTCTGCCTCTCAAAATCGGGCTATTACCCGGCCTGGAGTAAGTATCTATCCACCGCAGCCGGATTGGTCCTCGTGGCGGGAGGTATCTGGAGGATCGTGGGACAGGGTCCGTCGGGCTTTGGGAAGATCTATCCCTACCTGTTCGTGGGACTCGGGTTGCTCTATTTCTCCAGGTCAGAAAAGAGGATATACCTGTCCCAAAGCGGCATAGTTAAGGAGACTAAGACCCTGATGTCCTCCAGCAGGGAGGTACTACCCTGGAACAGGGTCGCCCACATAACCCTCGCTACCAGAAGAAAGCAGTTCATGGCCTTTTTCGAGCGATACGGCGAGATAAAGGGGCTGAGGGTCCTGTTCGACAGGGACCAGGAGCAGACCGTCAGAAAGATCATCTCCCAGATGTGTCCCAAGACGGAGGTAAACACCATACAGCAGTAAAGACAGGCCCCCGGCGATCGCCGGGGGCCTGTCTTTACTATCCTTTTACGAACGGAAAAACCGATCCTCCGTGGGGTATGATGTAGGCGGAGCCACCTTGAGGATGGCGTTTTTCGATCTCCATCATGGCCTCCTCGACGGTGGAGACAGCCACTATTCCTGAACCCTCCAGGTCAGATCGGTTCATATCTGACACAAGAATAAGGTTGGCCCTGCTAGCCTGCTCGGCCAGCAGATACCCCACGTATCTGGGGATGGAGAAACGATCCCTCAGGACCTTTTCCCTATCGACCTGGTCGGGGTAAGCCGTCATTATCTCAAGGCATTCGTCGCTGCCGGCCCCCTCCTCACACCGGGCCACCACCACCAGGGTTCCGCCGTCTTTTACCGCCTCGGCGGAGTTGAACACCGTCTTCGCGGACTGGTACAGGACCATATCCTTGGGGTATCCACCAGCGGAGGCTATCACCACGTCGGACCTGCCATCTACGGTAACTCCGTTCAGGTCGTTTACCAGCTCGGTTCCTCTGAGGTGGGAGGAACGCCAGTGTCCCGACACCGCCGCCGCTATCCTGCCGTCCCCACCTATCACCACGTTGAAGGAGAAGTCCGGAGAGACCATCCCGCAGGCCTCCTCCATGTCCAGGTGGATGGGGTTGTCCTCCATAATGGCACAACGACACCTCATGTCCCTCCCGGTGTGGGGAGATGGATTAAGGGCCAGGGCGTGGTTGGCCTGTATAGCGTCGTAGGAGGCGACCCCTGGCAGGATGGATTTCCTTCCACCTCCCCAACCAGCCATGACGTGATAGGTCACAGCTCCGGTTATGATCAGCCTGTCGCACTGGGTCACCATCCGGTTGACCTTCAGTGGCGTTCCCCTGGAGGTCATGCCAAGATCCACCAAAGAGCCGCCGTCGGTGCAATCGTGGTCCACGATCCTGAACCGATCCAACAGGTCCCCCAGGAGCATCCGGTGCTCCTCCTCTGTCTGAGCCCTGTGGGTCCCTGTGGCGGTGAGGAAGGAGATATCCTCCTCCCTAACGCCC
>JAQUTB010000055.1 GCA_028709985.1 Dethiosulfovibrio sp. | reverse complement strand
CGAAAAGATCGTCGCCAAGGAAGTTAAGGGCATGTAGAACCACGTCGGCACTGGTTGCTGTATCGGTCGCTAAGCTGTCAGGCCTCATAAAAGGGACATCGCAACCGTGCTCCAGGGCTACCTTCGCTATGGCGTTATCGTCGGAGGAAAGGATTAACCTGTCTATGTAGGCCGATTTTTTCGCAGCTTCGATGGTCCATGCTATTAAAGGCTTATCCCCCAGTATCTTTACGTTCTTGCCTGGTACCCTCTTTGAACCACCTCTGGCCGATATTATAGCCAGAATTCTCTTGTCCTCGTACAACTGAGATCACCTCAACCTGGAATCGTCGCATACGGACCGACGGGCTCGCTCAAAGTCCTCCATCCTGCCGACGTCTATCCATAGGCCATCGACGGTATGGGAGACAAGTTTTTTGCCTCTGGAGATTAGGTCATCCATGAGGGTCGTCATGGCATAGGGCTCCCCTTTAGGGACAAAGGACAATACCTCTGGGCTCAGGACATACATGCCGGCGTTCGCCATATAGGTTATAACCGGCTTTTCCCTGATAGAGCTGACACTGCCATCGTCGGATAGATCGACGACCCCGAAGGGAACCTGATAGGACATCTCCCTGAGACACATGGTTCCGTCGGCTCCAGATTTCTCGTGGGCATCTATAAGCTCTCCAAAGTCCAAATCGGTGAAGATATCCCCGTTCATCACCAGTAAAGGCTCTTTCGGCAAAGGATCTATGAGGCTCAATGATCCCGCCGTATTCAAGGGCTTTTCCTCGTGAAGATAGGCTATTTTGATACCTAGCCTGTCACCGTCGCCAAAATAGTCGATAATGCTGTCTTTGAGGTAGTTTACGGAGATATAGAAATTAAGAAAACCGCACTCCACCAGGTTTTCTATGATCATCTCGAGTATGGGCTTCTTCCCCAAAGGCAGCATAGGCTTGGGGCAGTTGTCGGTCAAAGCCCCCAGCCGACGGCCCCTGCCACCGGCCATTATGACGACGGGATTTGTCCTGGTCGCAGGGACAGCCAGATCTGAAAAACGGACTATTCCCAGAACCCGCTGATCGTCGTCGACCTTTATGAGAAAATGGACGTCAAGCTCCTTCATACGGCGAACCATTGAGCCCCGCGACTCACCCTCAACTGTGACCTTAGGGGACCTGTTCATGACGGAGGATACAGGGGAATCAAGGGAGTCCCCTCTGAGAATAGCCCTTCTGATATCTCCATCGGTTACGACCCCAAGGAGAATGCCATTCCTATCGGTTACCAGTGTAAACTGAGACGACCGGACGTCTATTACCGCCAGAGCTTCCCTGAGAGAGCTTGAGGGAGAGACACAGAAGTCTTCCACCGAAAAGCTTTTCTCCGACATAGTCTATCTCTCCAGGGACTTTTTGAGCACCCACCGTCCGAAAAGATCCTTTTCAAATATATCCCGGTTGAAGAATTTATCCACTATCCCCCAAAACTCCTTTTCGGTGTAGCCGCAGAACTGACAGAAGTCCCTCATCGCCAAGGGGTCGAGGTTATGGTCTCTTTCTTTTACAAGTCGAACAGCCTGATCCCTGTCCATAAGGCCATACCGGATAAATCGGGAGGTATAGTCAGTCGCAGCCTGGTGGCCGAATTTAGGGTACTTAAGCCAATAATGGACCGTGTAAGCCCTGCTGTCCACCTGGTCGAAGTTCTCCACGTTGTGGGTTCTATCCCACTCGTGGGTCAGATCGTGGAATCCTACCGATTTTGCATACTGATAGTTGGCGTAGCTGTTCCAGGGCATAAAGTAGCTCAGATAGATCGGCTCAAGCCCCTCCATCTCCTCCTCCGAAGGAGGTTGGCAGAGGGTCAGGTCTTTAGCAGTTATACCATCGACAAGGAGATCTTCCATAGGCATATCGCTGGCGACACCGTTTTTTATCTGCTCTTTTGCCGACGGTGTCTCTACCGCACCGTGACCACCGTACTCGTAGCTCACGTTTTCGCCGTAAACTAAAAGCGATACCCCGAACTTAGCGGCCATATGGAGAGGGTAGGTGTATATGAGCCTATCGACAAACCAAGTCGGCTTGCCGTATTTTTCGAACATCCTCCTCATAAGGATCTTCTGTGCCTTGATATTCGGTTTTATGGATATGATATCGCAGCCGAAGGCCTCGGAGATGTTCCTTATGTTGTGCTTTCCAGCTTCGGTCATGGGGAAGTTATCCTCAACCGAGACCAGCAGTGGGTTCATGCCCATAAGCTCTTTCATGACGTGAACCTGGAAGTGACTATCTTTACCGCCGCTTACGGCTATCATGCAGTCATAGCCAGAGGTTCCTTTGTTCCTATGCCGATCGCAGAGAGCCTCAAACTCTTTTTTCCGAGAGTCCCAGTCCACTAAGGCCCTTCTCTCGTAGGCACGACAAGCGTAGCAGACTTCCTCTTCGTCGAACAGTATTCCTGGGCGAGTATCAGGCATGACACACCTTGTGCAGTACCTCATAATAATCTCCTCCTTGCGGGAACTCCCATAACAGTCTCTCCGTCTCCGACGGACTTAACGACCACGGCCCCAGCGGCAACGATCGTACCTTCGCCTATCTCTATTCCCTGTATCACCGACGCTCCGGTCCCTATGTGGGAGCGATCCCCTACTATGACGTCGCCGGACAGGACCGCCCCAGGGGCGATATGAACGTGGTTTCCTATCTTACATCCGTGGTCCACGACAGCTCCTGTGTTTATTATCACGTTTACACCGAGAGAAACCGCCGTCTGGATAATCGCTCCTGGGAAAAGCACCGTCCCCTGTCCCAGGGAGGCAAAGGGCGATATATAGGCGTTTTTAGATATTACCGGCGGAAAATCATAGCCTTTGCCCTGAAAGTCCTCGAATATCCTCCGTCTCAAGGAGGGATCTCCTACGGACCCTATTCCGTTAGCCAGACAAACGTCCCGTTGGTCCATCCCTAAAACGACGAGATCATCCCCTAGATATGGGATTCGGCCCAAAAGAGGGGGCGAGGGAGATATGTCGGTAAAGCCCTCAACGGAGTGGCCGTCGCTCAAGAGGATATCCCCTATGACAGAGCCGTGGCCGCCTCCTCCTAATATTATCCAGCCCACTTAGAGAAGGTCTCCTGCTTTAACGTCCTTAACCGTGGTTCGCCCCAGAACATCCCACATTTCCATGGGAGAAACCCCATTCCCAGGGCGGAGAGGCAGCAGGTGGCGCTCTTCTATGGTCGAACCGTAGGGAAGGTCCGACGAGAAGGCAAGGCTTTTTCTGACCGTAAGCCGGTTCGTCCTCTCGCTGGGTGTCACCGTTTTTGTTCCGTCCCCTAGTGCCAGCTCCACGTCCCTTATGGCCTTCACCATAGAGGCCATCTCATCTGGGTCTATAGAGGCCCTGTGGTCCGGCCCAGGCAGATTTTTATCCAAGGTGAAGTGTTTCTCGACCACCGTAGCCCCTAGGGCCACAGCGGCGATGGGAACCGAGATACCCTGGGTGTGGTCGGAATATCCCACAGAGAGGCCCAGGGCCTTCCCCATGGTCACTATGCAGTTCAGGTTTACGTCCTCCAGAGGAGCGGGGTACTCGGATGTGCAGTGCAGCACCGTCACCTTCTCCCTCAAGATGGAACGGCCCTCGGGGTCCGAATAGGCCGCCACAAACCCCTCTTTTGAGGGATTTTCAAGGCCCATATAGCCGAAGGCCAGACAGCCTAAGGCCATCTCCACCTCCCCTAATAGGCTCATTCCGGTGGAGAGGATAATCGACAGGTCCGCTTTAGCCGCCTTCAGGAGCAGTGGACCGTTGGTCACCTCCCCGGATCCCAGCTTGATCTTTTTGAGGCCCAGATTGTCCGCCAAAAAGGACAGGCTGTCCTGATCGAAAGGGGTGGACAGAAAGTCGATCCCTCTATCCTTACAGGCTGCCTGTATCCTTCGGTGGTCGTCCTCGGAGAGCTCCAGCCGACGAAGCATCTCGAACTGGGATTCTCCCGCTCCGGTGGTTTTTATCTGATACTCCGCCTTGGGAGCGTCCCTTTTGACCAGTTTTTCAGCCTTGAAGGTCTGAAACTTCACAGCGTCCGCCCCAGCTTCGGCGGCGGCGTCCACAAGCTTCAGGGCCATGTCCATAGATCCATTGTGGTTTACGCCTGCTTCGGCGATTATGTAGACGGCCATTAAATCCTCTCCCTCCAGGGTATGTCGTAGAAACCTTTCGGCGTTTTGAACTCGAAGGTCCTAAGGTGATTGGCCATGGTCACAGCGGGACTGGGCAATTCTACCCTACCGTTGGTATCCACCCTGCCCCGATCCAGGGCCAGGCCTATCGAGGATTTTATCGCATCTTCATCGCAGGGGCAGTCTATCACCAGAGGGTCCCTTATACGACCGGCCTGTCTTTCCCCGACGTTCACCACCGGAATTCCTATTAAAGGAGCCTCTATTACGCCGCTGGATGAGTTGCCGACCACCACGTCAGCGATGGACAACATCCCCCAGTACCGTTTTCTTCCAAGAGACTGTACGAATACCTTGCTTTTAGGGTCCTCGGCACAAAAACGGGCTATGCGGTCGTTTATGATCCGTCCATCTGTGTCGGCGTTGGCCCCGGTAAAGACCATGGTGGCCCCTTTAAACCGACCAAGGGCACGAAGCAACCGTTCGATCTGGTCTTCCGAGGAGAGCGACGAGCGGGTCTCGGGATGGTATGTCACGACCATAAGTGGCTTACCCAGGTCTATGGAAAGATATTCCTCCAGGTCCTTTTTGGACGGAAGGGCCTGTCTCGACAGAGAGTCGGCACAGGCGGGACCAACAACGAACACCGATTCGGGACACTCTCCCATCTGGATGACCCTGTCCCTGTAGATTTCGTTGGCAACGAAGTGTAGAGAGCTCATCTTGGTGATGGCGTGACGGAAAGAGTCGTCGTACGCCCCTAGGGTTATCTCCCCTCCGTGGATATGGGCTATGGGGATACCGGCCAAGTTGGCCGCCGCCGCTACCCCTAACATCTCGTATCTATCCCCCAGGATCACAACAACGTCGGGGCTCAGCTCCTTAAAGGCTTCGGCAAAGCCTATAAGGCCAAGCCCGAGGGACTTGGTTATCGCCACTGTAGAATCCCCCGACAGGAGCATCTCCACCGATCTGCCTACGGAAAAGCCGTCGGATTCGATCTCCCTCCAGGTAAGGCCAAATTCAGGCGACAGATGAGCACCGGTGACTATCAGTTGGAGGTCCAGGTCTGGGTCGGACTGGATCTCCTTCATGAGCCAGTAAAGCAGGCCGTATTCCGCCCTAGTTCCAGTCACTACAGCTATTTTACGGCGGGCTCTATTTTTAGAGGTCACGTCAGCCGCTCCGAGCCTAGACGTTGTACAGGTCGCTTTTATAGAGCGATTTGCGGTCTTTCATCCACTCCACCGTCTTTTTAAGCCCCTCCTCCAGGGAGACGGCTGCCTTCCAGCCGGAGAGGGATTCCATTCTTGACGGATTGGACAATAGCCGCTCCACCTCGCTTTTTGAGGGACGAATACGCTGTTCGTCGGAGACTATCTCGACCTGACAGCCGACAATTTCGGCGATTTTGCTCACCAGATCGCCGATGGATATCTCGTACCCCGTGCCGAGGTTGACGGTTTTACCCACCGTTCCCTCGGAAGAGGCGGCGGCGATAAAGCCTGAGACTGTGTCGGAGACGAAGGTGAGGTCTCTGGTGGGGCTTAGGTTGCCCAAAGAGAGCTTTTGCCTGCCGTCCAGCATCTGGGATATGACGGTAGGGATAATGGCCCGAGCGGACTGTCTGGGACCGTAGGTGTTGAACGGCCTAACCACCGACACAGGAAGGTCGAAGGATCGGTGGTAGGACAGGGCCAAAAAGTCGGCGGAGGCCTTGCTGGCGGCGTAGGGAGACTGAGGATTTATGGGATGATCCTCGTCGATAGGGACGTACTGGGCGGTTCCGTAGGTCTCGCTGGTGGAGGTATGGATAACCTTCACCCCGTATTCCCTGGCCCCCTGAAGGACGTTGTAGGTTCCCTCTATGTTGGTTCGGACGTAGGCCAGAGGGGAGACGTAGGAATAGGGAATTCCTATGAGGGCGGCGAGGTGGTAGACCGTATCGCAGCCTTTAAGGGCCGCCTGAACCAGGTCGTAGTCTCGGATGTCGCCGGATATCATCTCGATCGAGTCCCTACAGGGGGAGTCCTCCAGCCACCCCCAGGAGTTGCTTGAGTTGTAGCGGACGAAGGCACGAACCTCGTGGCCCTGATCCACCAGCTTTTCCACGAGGTGGGAGGCGATAAAGCCTCCTGCACCGGTCACTAGGGTTTTCATCTGTGTTCACCGTCTTTCAGTTTTGTTGTCTTTAGAGCCTCTTTCCACGGCATAGGGTAGACCTTTGAAGCGACATACCACACAAAGAGAAAAGTCAGCACGTAGGTTAACGAGGTGGCTTGAGCGGCTCCTACAGCCCCGTTTAGTTTTATAAAAAAATAATTCAAAACGATGTTTATCATAGCCCCAAGAAAAGTCGCCAAGGCCAAAACACGGGTTTTTTCGGCATAAAAAATATAGTTCACGACCATATAGTACATCCCACTAAAGGCGTATCCCATCGCTATCCACACGACAAAGACGACGGATTCCTGAAATTCCCTGCCGACAAGAAATCCCATCAAGACAGGAGCGATCAACCCAAGGAAAAGAGCAAGAAAAATTATAATGATAAAGTAAGCATAGGTAAGACGAACTATCTTTATTTTTTCCCCATAGGAATCCACGTTTAGCTTCCTGTAAAGCCAAGGGACATAGGCCTGGTTGAACGCCGTGGCTAAAAGGCCTATTATGGATCCTATCTGATAACCGACGGTGTATAACCCCGTGTCCGCCATTCCCACCATATGAGTGATGAATACCCTATCGATGGTCGTGTTCAGTATCCCAGCCAGACCGTGGGGTATCAAAGGAATTCCAAAGCGCAGGGCATGTGCTAGATAGGCTCTGTTAAAACGAGGCCTCAGCCAATCATTTTTAACCATAACCCAAACCCCAAGCATAGCGAAAAGGACATAAACAGCAGTTTTTGACAGTATTCTGCCCTGCCACCCCATACCCAAAAGGACGACTAATCCCAGAGCTCCAAGCAACTCCGACAGGGTCCTTCCGTTTTGGAAGAAGCCATAGGGCTTTGGGGCTTCTCTGACCTGCCAAGAAGTCAGGACTATCTGTCCAATCACGGAGGACAATGCAACTAGGGGAACGGACCACATCCAGGAAGCAGGAAAAGAGAAAATGTCACTGAGAGATCCTCTAAAAAGATAAAACAACCCCTGCATAGCAAGCCCAGTCGCGATGACAAAAAATACCACCGTCCCCATATAGATATCGGCATCAAACCGGTCAGGGGCAAAAAAAGCTCTTCCGTATGCACCGTGAGCACTGAGCCCCACAAACGGGGTTGCAAGAGTGACCATAACCCCAAATATAGCGACGATACCGTAGTCATCGGGAGTAAGATACCTAGTCATAACCGGAAGCAGCAAGAAAGGGATCGCCACACTGAGCAACGAGAAAAAGCCATAGGTTCCCGCAGAACGAAATAGGTTTGATTTTAAAATACCGGATATTATCTTGCTAACACCAGTAAACCTACCTCCCATACCGTGCCCCAAAGCGATTACCCCAGACTTTTATCGGTCCCATAAGCCCTCTCCAACACCTCAACGGTCTTCCTTCCCTCTCTTGCGGTCACGAAGCCGTAGGACTTGCCCGTTCCCTCAAGCATTCTTGGAAGGTCCCTGTACAGGACGTAGTGTCCCCCTCCGTAGACGCTTTTGGGGTCGTAGCTTACCGAGCCAAGCTGCTCGTCCATTTGGTGAGGAGCATCGAAGTCCCATATCTCCACTTTGTTCATGGCGACGCCGCCTATCTTTGCGGTTCCCCTGTCTCCCATTATGGTGATGCTTCCCTCCAGGTTTCTGGGGTAGGTCAGCACCGATACGTTTATGTTCCCTATGGCTCCGTTTCTGAACCTGAGTCCTACCGTGATGGTGTCCTCCGCCTCTATCCGTCTGCCGAGGGTCGAGGACAGGGAGTATACCTGTTCAACCGCCCCTCCCATCCACTGGACCATGTCCACGTAGTGGGCGGCCTGGTTGGCGAGGCATCCTCCGTCAAACTCCCAGGTTCCCCGCCAGGGGGCCATGTCGTAGTAGTCCTGGGGCCTGGTCCAGAGGACGTTGGAGGTTATCATGTGGATCCGGCCAAAACGGCCTGCTTCCAGGGCCTGACGAAGCAGAACTATGGTGGGGTTTAACCGATTCTGTTTTACCTCCATGTAGAGCACCCCTGCCCTGTCGCAGGCGGCTATGGCCCTATCCACCTCG
>JAQUTB010000054.1 GCA_028709985.1 Dethiosulfovibrio sp. | reverse complement strand
CTCTTCCGATCTAAACTCGACGTCCAGAAGCACTCCCTGGGGCTCAAAAATAGATCTTACACCGTCTATCTGTTGTGCTGTGGCTAGAAACCCTATGTGATATGACCCTATCATAAGCGCTCTTTTGCCGGAGATATCGACCGGGTCCGAGTCTCCATACAAAGGACAGGGAGAGCCCCATATGAAAAGGCACAATCCCACCGTAGCCGCAAGTTTTTTGAGGATGTTCATCTCCCCGCCTCCCTTCTGTCGCTCGGTACATTCATCATATACCAAAGGTAAGGCGAAAAGAAACGCTATTTCCCCATTTTAGACCTGTGCCAGGAGACGGTCCTGACCGGTATCCCAAGATCTTTCGCTATGCGAGAGCTCCTATGCCCTTCTGCGGCCAGCTTTTCTATGGCCCACCGTAGTTGTGCGACCGACATGTCCGGTCTGGCCCTTACCGGCCTGCTGAAGAGACTAGAGAGGGGCATGGTCCCCCTGGGTGTCGTGGCCCAGGTGGAGGAGGCGGTCCTCTGAACAGTTGAAAGGCAGTATCCCGTCCTGTCTCCGACGTCCTCCAGTGTAGCTGATCCTGGGACGGGGGAGATGCCGGTAAGGTAGCTCCTCTGTATTCTCCCCAGCGCCAGAGCCACCGCAGTCTTAGTGGCGTAACGCCTAGCCATGTCCTTGACCACCTTCAGGCCTTCTTTGCTCATCGCGTCTATTTTGCTGTCGTCCCACTCCAGCGGAGTCATCCTTATCTTTGGCAAGTTCTCCTCCAGCAGGACCGCCGCCCTGATCCCATCGGGATAGAGGGCCACCTCCGGCACAATCGGATGGGCTCTCTCTATCCTCCCGGGGGATGGATCGAGCCGGGATAATTCGTCCATCGCCGCCTTGGTCCTCTTTTCCGTCCATCCAAGGGATATGGCTGCCTGAGAGTAGCCTCCTGAGGTGAGGGCCTCCGATGCCTCCCTTAGGAGGGTCGCCCCGTCGCCTTGTTCCTTTCCCATTCTGGTGAGCTGTAGGAGGAGACAGTGTGTCAGATCCCTGGCGAATCTGCCCGGCGGATCCAGAGAACCTCTCACTTGGTCCAGTATTTCCGTCAGAGACTCGAGGTCTAGGCCAAGGTCATCGGCGATACCCTCCTCCGACCCGGCTAGGTATCCCCTGTGGTCCAGCCAGTCGACCAGCTCTCGCGGCAGGGAGTCTCTTCTGTCCCTAAGGGAGGAGAGAGCCGCCATCTGGACTATCAGGTCGTCGCCGATGGACGGCTGGGAGGTCAGCCGCTCCTCCCAGTCGTCCCAGTCCCCGATGGATCTAGGGGGATCCACCCTGTATATCAGGTTATCCCCCAGCTTAGATGAAAGATGTTCGGTAAGTTCCGGCAGTGGCATGGTGAGGATCTTCAGCTCTTGAATGAGTAGCGGAAGGGGCAGAGGCTGTAGCTCAAGCCTCTGAACAGGGGAATGGATTATATTAATCGATGCCATGTTTTTGCAGCCTTCTGAGTAGTGCGTATCTTGACAGGCCAAGTGCCGATGCGGCCTTGGTCCTGTTTCCTTCCGATCCGTTGAGGGCCTGCTCCAGCAGCCTTCTCTCGAAATCGTCCACCTGAAGTTGAAGGGGACGTCCGTCCTGGTGCTCCTCCGATCGGTCCGACGGAAGACAGTCGAGCATCTCCTGAGGGAGGTCCTTCAAGGATATGACCTGATCTCCCGGTTCCTTCAATATGAACAGTCTCTCAACCAGGTTTTTAAGCTCCCTGACGTTGCCGGGCCAGTGATACGACGAGAAGACTTCCTCAACGTCCTGGGATGGGATCAGGGGCGACCTGCCGAGCCTGTCGCTGTAGAGCCCGACGAAATGTCCCAGCAGCTCGGACACGTCCTCCTCCCTCTCCCTGAGTGGGGGCAGGTCCAGGGGGAGCATGGAGATTCTATAGAAGAGGTCCGGCCGAAAGGTCCCCTGGGATATCCTGGTCTCAAGGTCGACGCAGGTGGCGCACACCACGTTCAACGACACCTGGATCTCCTTTGACGCGCCTATGGGCCGGATCGTCCGAGAGTCCAAAAACCGAAGAAGCTTTCCCTGAAGGGATAAGGGCATGTCCCCTATCTCGTCAAGGAAGAGCGTCCCCCCGTCTGCCAGCTCTGCGAGGCCCTTTTTGTCCGAGTTTGACCCGGTGTAGGATCCCTTTCGAGAGCCAAACAGCTCGGTCTCCAGGAGGGTCTCAGGTATGGCGGCGCAGTTTATTGCGACGAACTCCCCGTGACAGCCGGATGAGCTGTGGATCATCCGAGCGACGACTTCCTTGCCCGTTCCGCTCTCGCCCCTCACAAGGACGTTGACGTCACGATGTTTCGATACCTTCGCCACGAAATCGCTCACCTTTTTGACCCCGGAGGACGAACCTATCATGGAGACGGCCCTGGAGCTCTCCATCCTGTAGACCTTTCTGGATAGCCCTATGGCCTCCGATGCCCTGTGGGCCATGTTCATGGCCGCCTCGAGGGGAAAGGGCTTGTCCAGGTAGTTGAAGGCTCCTTCCCTTATGGCCCTCACAACCAGCGCCGAGTCCCCGAAGGCGGTCATGACTATGACCTTCGCCTCCGGGGACGCCTGTAGTATGTGGGGCAGTGCCTTCAGCCCATCTCCGTCCTCCAGCCTCACGTCCAGGAAGATTATCTCCGGCGAGCCCGATTCCAGAAGGTCCTTAAGGCCAGCCAGCCCCGGTGCGGTCTCGACGTCGTATCCCTTTCTCTTAAAAGCCACCTTGAGCCCCTCCGCAAGGGGCCTCTCGTCCTCGATTATCCAAACGTTCAAGATTGATCCCCCTTTTCGTCGGGAAACCACAGGGTGAAGACGGTTCCCTCCTGGGACGAGCTGTACTCTATCCTTCCCCTGTGTAGCTCCATGATCCTATAAACCACCGATAGCCCCAGCCCTGTCCCCTCCGATTTCGAGGTGACGAAAGGGTCGAACATCCTGTCTTTGACGTCGTCCGCTATGCCTCTTCCGTTGTCCTCTATGGAGAGGACCGTCCCAGCTGAGCCCCTATCAGCGGACAGTCGTATCTCCCCGCCCTCGTCGATAGCCTCCAGAGCGTTCAAAACCAGGTTCAGGAGGAGCTGCTGTATCTGTCCTCTGTCCGCCCACAAGACGGTACCTTCCTCCACGTGGTGATGCCACCCTACGCCGCATTTTTGCAGCCTGACCTTGACCATCCTGTAGCACCAGTCCAGAACCTCCTCAGGGTCCACCGGCCCCGGAAGGGGAGGAGCTGGTCTGGCGAAGGAGAGCAGCTGGGTTACAACCCGATTCAGCCGGTCCAGCTCTGAGCTGAGGACCGTTAGGGATTCCTGTTCCTCCTCGTTGAACGAGGAACCCAGAAGGTCCAGGTGTATCCTCATTGAGGCAAGGGGGTTTTTTATCTCGTGGGAGACCCCTGCCACCACCTGTCCCAGGGCGGCTAGCCGTTCCATCCTCGATACCCGTCTCTCCATCTCCTGTCGTCCCTTGATCCCCTGGACCATCTCGTTGAAGGCCTCGTGGAGGGTCTCCAGCTCGTAGGAGCCGGCCTTCTCCGTCGGTATGTCTGACAGGTCGCCCTTTGCTACCCTGGCGCAGCCCCATACGAGCCTCTTCAGAGGCCTTGTTATCCAATAGGCCATAAAGACAGCTATCTCCGCGGATATAAGCAGGCAGATCATGGCCGCCACCAGCAGATGTCTCCTTCGGTGGAGGACCGACTCCAGTATGGCTTGCCGGTCTGGCTCGAGGGACCATACAGCTCCGTCCGACGTGATCAGTGGGATGCCTTCACCTTCGCCTGATGTGACCTTCCAGCTGCCGCCCTGTTCCTCTATGATCTCCACTGCCTGAGCGGAGGTCATACTTGGCCCTCGCGACGCCAGATCCTGTATCAGGCTGTACTGAAGCCTGAGCGATTCCCTGAAGTCCATGGACAGGGCCATGCCTATCAGGACCATAGTGAGGCAAAAAGCTAATCCTGTGACTACCCCCTTGATCCTTGTCTCCAGGCTCACCCTCATTTTTTGCCCCCCAAGAACCACCATAGGACTCCCTCCAGGACAAGCGACGGCAGCATTGCGGTCTCCGGTGCCATGTGGGCGAACCAGACGAGGCAGTTGTGGGTTATGAGGGCGGAGCCCATGGCCCCGAAAAGCCCCTTCCTGCCCGAGACTCCAGGCATGTAGAGGGGAAGGAGGAAGCACAGGGCCACCATGGACCAGCTGTACCGTCCCAGCTGTAGTATCCCAGGGAGGGGCAGGTGGCTCAAAAACAGGGCGACAGTCGCTATGGTGGCCACGGCGACCCTGTTTCTGAAAAGGAAATCGTCCTCCTCCATGGGATCGTTGGACGGAATTCGTCCCTCTCCCTGTAGGTCGTAGCAGAAGGACGAGGCTGCGAGAAGCAGCTGAGAGTTCGCCGTGCTGACCGCTGCGGCCAGCACCCCGACCATCAGAAAGGCGAGGGGTAGTGGCGGCAATATGGACTCCATCAGCCTTGAGAAGACCACCTCCTGGGTAGGCCCCGCCACGAAGGGGCGTAGGACCTTTGCTCCCAGCCCAGTCACGGTGAGGCACAGGTATATCCAAGAGATGGCCAAAGAGCTGACCGCCACCGTCATGGCCGATGTCCTTCTGTCCTTGCAGGACATGAGCCTGATGCAGTACTGTGGGTTTGCCGCGACCCCCAATCCCCAGCCTAGGGCCATGGCGAAGGATCCGAAGGTACCGCTGTTGGGCCAGGCCCGTAGCGACTGTGGATCCACCGCCCTGAGCGAATCGTGTATGGAGGGAAGGAAGCCGGTCTTGGAGACCACAGAGCAGGCCGCCACTGTGACGGCGGCTATGATTATTATTAAATTAAGGCCGTCGCTCTTCACCACGGAGGATAGGCCGCCGAAGGTGGTGTAGAGCACGAAGAGGTAGACCAATAGCGAGGCCATCACGTCGCCAACGTCCAGCATAGTCCCGACTATGGCCCCGAAGGCCCTGAACTGGATCACCAGGTAGACGGTGTAGACGACAAGGAGTCCCAATGCCGACAGGGACCGAAGCCTTTCGTCGTCGTATCTGTCCTCCAGCCACTGAGGTAGAGAAAGGGCACGGCTCTTCCTTAACCTGCTGATCGCCAGAGGTAACATGGGAAGTCCCAACATCCAGCCGTTTACGGAGGTGGTGAAAGCTGTGTAGCCCTCCTGATGTAACAACACCGTGTAGCCCAGGAGCGACGCCGCGCTCATCCAAGTCGCTCCGAAGGAGCCCACCGAGGGCCAGAGTGATATCCTCCGGCCCCCCAAGTAGAAGCTTCGCCTGGTCTCCTTCCAGCGAAATGCCTGCCCTGCCAGGATTATGAGGGTCAACCCGTATCCACCGAAGGCCAGCAGCCTGAGCAGCGTGGAGCTCAGTATCACTTTCTCTTCCTCCCGCACAGGAGAATGGCCCATGGAAGCGAAGCCAGCACGGCGAAGGCTATCCAGGCGACCAGATAGGGCCTGTCCTGCAGGCAGCTCATGTCCTTACTCCTTCAGTTTAAGGTGTTCAGTGAGGAAGCCCTCCATGGCCCTGTAGAAGTCGAAGCGGTTTTCCTGGTTTTGGAACCCGTGCCCCTCGTCGTCTTTTACCATGTACTGGACCTGGACACCCCTCGCCTTCATGGCCTCCACCATCTGGTCCGACTCGGCTTTCTTGACCCTTGGATCGTTGGCTCCCTGGGCTATGAACAGAGGAGCCACGATCTTGTCGGCATGAAAGACCGGGGATATCTCCCTGAATAGCTCTTCGTCCTTTTCAGGGTGTCCTATGGTCTCGTACATCTTCTGCCTGGCCAGCTCCCAGTAGGGGGGGATGGACTCAAGCAGTGTGAACAGGTTGGCGACCCCGACGTAGTCTATGCCGCAGGCGTAGAGTTCAGGGTCGCGAATCAGGCCCATGAGGGTGGCGTAGCCGCCGTAGGATGCCCCGTATATGGCGATCCTCTTCGGATCGGCTATACCCTGATCTATAAGCCATCTCACCCCGTCGGTGATGTCGTCTTGATGTTTTTTCCCCCACTGCTTAAAGCCAGCCATCCAGAAGTCCTTGCCGTATCCGGTCGATATGCGGTAGTTGACCTGGAGCACCGCCATGCCCCTGTTGGCCAGGAACTGGACCTCGGGGCTGTATCCCCAGGTGTCCCTCACCTCCGGTCCTCCATGGGGGTTCACCACCACCGGCAGGTCCTTCGCCGGCACTCCCACCGGCAGGGTGAGATATCCGTGTATGGTCAGGCCGTCGTCGGTCACGTAGCTTATGGGCTTCATGTGGGCCATCTGATTCTCGTCGATCCACGGATATAGGTCCGCCACCAGGTCGAACTCCTCCGGCCTGTCCAGGTCGTGGTAGTAGAGTCTGCCTGGCATTCTATCGCTGGCTATAGCCACTATCATCTTTCTCTCGTCTTTGCTCATGCTGGATATCCCGACGGAGTAGCCCGGAAAACGAGCCTCAAGCCTGGAGAACAGGTTCCTTGTCTGGTCGTCGAAGAAATGGCGCTGATTTTTGTCGGTGTAGTATGTCACGCCCAGGAGTTTTTTCCTCTCTCTGGACCACATTATTCCCGATAGATCCACGTCGTCCCTCTCGTAGAGCATCTCGACGAAGGATCGTTTAGCCGGGTCGAACAGGTAAAGGGCCTTGGTGTTCCTGTCCAGGTTCGACAGAACGTACAGCTTGCTGTTATCGGCGGTGAATCCCACTGGAATCACCGAATCGGTGAAGTCGGTGGAGAAGATGGGGCTGAAGTCCTCCGACGCTTTCTCTCTGTAGAGGATGGTCCTCTTCAGGCCGTCCATGGCGTAGGCTATCCTTATAACCCCGTCGTGGTCGGTCATCCATCCCCCGACCGTCCCTGGGTTCTCCGCGACCATCTCCATATTTCCGTTATGGATGTTCACCTTGTAGACGTCGAAAATTTGGGGGTTGCGGCGGTTCATCTCCACCAGTATGTGATCCTCGTCGTCCTCCAGGTCGTCCAGGATGCCTGCCCTGACTCCCTCAAACGGCGTCAGGTCAAGGATGCCCGAGCCGTCTTTCTTCAGCGCGTAAACGTGGTAGTTCTCGTCGCCCCCTTTATCCTGAAGGTAGACCAGGGAGTCGTCGTTAACCCAGGCGTAGGCCCTTATGTCCCTCTCGGTTGACGACGTTATCCTCTTTGCCTCCTCCCCTATCTTCGCTACGTGGATGTTCAACCGATCCTCCCATGGTTGAAGGAAGGCGTAGTGGGTTCCGTCGGGGGAGAGCCTGTAGGCGGTTTTAGTGGGTAGCCTGAAAAAATCCTCCAGGGGAAGCTCAGGAGCCCTTTTCCCTTCGGCTAGAGACGGAGACGCTAACATTATGGTCATCGCGGAGGCGACGAACATGGCAATAGTGGCTTTCAATGTGGTATCCTCCTTAGTATAGAGTGATGGAAAGAAAATCCCTCTTGGCTATTATAGGTCATCGGTGGGATAGGAGGGAGGTAGCCCGTGAAAAGGCCTGTTCTTTGGATTGCGATGCCAATACTTTTAATTTTTTTGATTGTGGCGTTAAATTGGGTCCCGACGGTGACCATCGGAGTCGCGGTCAACGACAGGGCAGCCCTGTCCGCCTCGGAGGGGGTTATGCTGTCGGTGGTCCAGTCCTACGTCACCTGGCACAACAGCAGAGGTGCTCCCTATCGCTTCAGGCTGGAGATCGCCACCTACAAGGACGATCCCGCCCAGGCCCTCAAGGATCTGGCAAAAAGAGGTGCTGTCGCTGTGGTGGGCTTTCCCCTTTCACTGGAGGCGACCGTAGCGGCACCGGTGGCCAGGGGGCTGGAGCTCCCGGTTATCTCGCCCGCTGCCTCTTCGTCGATCCTTTCTGGCATTGACGATTGGTTCTTTCGGGTCGTCGAGGACAGTAAGGGCGAGGGGGCCCATTTGTGCCGGCTGTTTCAGATTCTGGGCGTGAAGGACGTGGCAGTCTATCGGTCGCCCTACAACGATTCATACGTAGATCAGCTCGTGGACGACATAAAGTCCAGCTCTGTCGCAAGTATCAGCGGTATGTCGGAGTATCCTGGTGGGAACAACTCCTTGTCCGGCGACGCCGTGTTTATCGTTGCCGAGCCGTCTAGGTCATACTGGATAGTGCAGGACGTTATGCTTCACTGGCCCCCTATCCCGGTGGTGTTGTCCCGTTGGTGTCAGGGGTCTGACTTCAGGACCCTGTTGGAGATACCCGACAGTACGTTTTACTTCGCATCCAACTACGATCCCTCGGTCGTGCCGGACGATCCATTCACGTCGTTCCTGATGAGCGAGAGGATCCTCGATCTGGGGCTTTTCGCCAGACAAGGGGGGGCCGCGATGGCCTATCTAGCGGACGTGCTTGAGGAAGATCCCAGGGCAAAAGGCGAGAGGCTCCGTCACTTGCTCTCGAAGCCTAGGGAGGTCTCCGCCCCTGACTGGAAGCTCACCATGGACCGGTTCGGCGACGCCTCAGCGGCGCT
>JAQUTB010000053.1 GCA_028709985.1 Dethiosulfovibrio sp. | reverse complement strand
CTTCCAGTGGACCGTGGGGCAATAGGGGTCGTGATAGTCGACCGAGGCTCCTTTGGACTCCAGGTTCTCCCAGACCTTCAGGGCAGGCGACTCTCTCAGGTCGTCGATGTCCCCTTTGTAGGCGACGCCGAGGATCAGGATTTTGCTGCACTTTAGGGCCTTGCACCGGTCGTTCAGCAGGTTCATGAGCCTTTCGACCACGTGGTCGGGCATGGAGTCGTTTATCTCCCCGGCCAGCTCTATGAGCCTGGTGTGGTAGTCGTATTCCCTGGCCTTGTAGGTGAGGTAGAAGGGGTCCAGGGGGATACAGTGGCCCCCTATTCCCGGGCCGGGGTAGAAGGGGACGAATCCGAAGGGCTTTGTGGAGGCCGCCTTTATGACCTCCCAGAGGTTTATGCCCATTTTGTTGCATAGTATGGACATTTCGTTGGCAAGGGCACAGTTTACTATGCGGAAGGTGTTTTCAAGTATTTTAGTGGCCTCCGCCTCTTTAGGGCTGGAGACGACGCAGACCGGGGCGTCTAAAACCGCTTCGTAGAGGGTCTTGGCGACCTCGGTGCAAGAGGGGGTGCAGCCACCGACCACCTTGGGGGTGTTGTGGGTTTTGTAGGTGGCGTTGCCTGGATCGACCCTCTCGGGGCTGAAGGCCAGGTATATGTCGGTTCCCACCTTTAATCCCGACGCCTCGAGGAGGGGTTTCAGGATTTCCTCCGTTGTTCCTGGGTAGGTGGTGGATTCTAAAACCACAAGCATTTCCTTGTGGAGCCTGCTTGCGACCTCTTTCGTGGAGGCCTCGACGTAGGATAGGTCGGGCTGTTTGAACTTGTCCAGGGGAGTGGGAACGCATATGGCGACCACGTCGCAACCCTTCAGGCCGTCGAAGTCGGTGGTGGCGGAGATAAGCCCACGGGACACCAAGTCCATAAGCTCCTCTGGAACGACGTCGCCTATGTAGTTCTCCCCTCTGTTGACCTTGTCGCACTTGTCTCCCTGAACGTCAAAGCCGATCACGGTGTAGCCAGCTTTTGCCTTTTCCACCGCAAGAGGAAGCCCCACGTAGCCCAGGCCGATGACCCCTATTTTTGCACTCTTATCCTTTATTTTGTCCAACAAAGCCATGTATTTGTCCCCTTTACCTTATGTAGAATGTCTGGTTCTCTATGAGCTGCTCTTCCGGCACTTCCCCGAAGGGCCGAGCGGGACATCCCGCGACGATGGTCCTGGGAGGAACGTCCTTTGTGACCACAGCTCCAGCCGCCACAAGGGCGTCTTGGCCTATCTCAACTCCAGGAAGCAATGTCGCGTTGACGCCTACTCTAGCTCCCTTTCGGAGAATCGGTCCGGCAAAGTGTTTTTTGCGCTCTTCGGTGCGGCCCAGGTAATTGTCGTTTGAGAAGGCCACCGATGGGGCTATAAAACAGTAGTCCTCTACGGTGCTCATGGCGGTTATGTAGGCGTTGGTCTCTATTTTACACCTCATGCCTATGGTGGTCTTGTTCTCCACTGTGGCCCCTCGGCCTATTATGGTCAGCTCGCCTATGCTCACGTCCTCTCGAACGGTGGCGCAGTCGCCGAAGAAGACACCGTCACCGACAGTAGCCCCACGGTATATGACGCAGTTGGCCCCTACCGTGACGTTTTTACCGAGGATCAGAGGGGGAAGTTCCACGACCTCGCCGGTGGTGGCGGAGAGGCCAGCCTTGGCAGGGAGCTTGCCCAGTATGGAGCCGTCCAGAACGATAGATCCGTTCCCTACGACCACCCCGGACTTTATGACGACGTTGTGGCCGATCTGGACGTTCTCGCCCAGAGTAACCCCTTCCTCTATTACGACGTTTTCCCCTAATGTGACCGTGTCAGGGCAGGTTATGTGGATCATAGGGATTCCCCTTTCAGGACAAATTCTGTGAGTAAAAATACTACTCATAATCCCTTTAGTCAAGGGACCTTTTCCCATAAATCACGGAGGTACAGGCTTAGCCTGTACCTCCGTGTGTTCGCCTCTTACTTATCTGCGATGGAAAAACATCATCATCGGAGCGACAAGCAACAACGAACCTGCTGTGAGATGGCCAACCGAGCAGCCACCTCCAGATGATCCGCCGTCGCTACCTCCGGTGGAGGGGCTTTCCTGCTCTGGCTCGGGGTTGGTTGGGTTATCCGCATCAGGCACAGGCTTAGAGTCAACCTGCTCCTGAGTGGTATCGCTGTTAGCCATTAAATCTGAAGACACAGAGCAAAAAGGCCCTGTGTCTTTAGGTTTTTCTATTCTACTTTAACCCCAGACTCAGCCAGATCTTGCTTCACCCGATATGACCCTGTCACGTAGTCATAGAGGCTGTGGACCCTCAAAGTGGCGTCGTGAAAGCCTTCCTTGCCCCTCAGGGCCCTTCCGTAATCGTCCAGAGCCACATAGAGGTTTCGCCTCAGAACCTCCGGCCTAAGCTGACCGAGGAGGTCCTCCGGGGTCTTCCATGCCCCTGGCAGACGGCCACCATAGTATATCCAGGCCGAGTTTATCCTCATGTCCTCCTTCCAGTACTGGGCGCTGTCGGTTCCCCACCACGCATCGGCTGGGATGGACACGACCCCTCCGGTCTTGGTGTAGCTCTCTCCGGGAATCTTACAGTCGGTGACCCTGTAATAAAGCCCCAGGGCCAGATCGTCCCAGTTCCTGGTCATCTGGAGGTTATAGCCCATATCGTCACGATTGTAGTTGACGCTGTTATCGATGAAGCTCCCATACTCAAAGGTGATATCAAGGTCGTAAGGCGATAGGTTGTAGTTAGCCTGAAGCAACCAGGCGGAGAACCACTCGCCATCCCAATACTCGTAGGGAGTGGGAACGGACATCCACAGCAAAACGTCGGACAACCCGGCAAAGCTGTAGGGATCCCTCTCGTGGACGATGCTATAACGGCCCCCAAGCCACCAGGATCCGTCATCGCCATACCAACGTCCCCACAGGTTTGCTCCAAACCACATATCGTCCAGCCATCCCGCCTCAGCGACACCGTAGATGCCATCGCCAAAGCGATGGATATAGCTCAAAACGCCCTTCCATATCCGAGTCTCGTCGTTAACCTCGGTCTCAAACCACTGATCGATGGTGTTGGAGACAGGCTGCCTCACATCCAGATGAGCCGCAAGTCCCTGAGAGCTTCTCCAGTCGTAGACGTAGTCCACGCTCCAGCGGGACATAAAGAAGGGCTTAGTGGTCTTGCGGTCTACCCTCAGGTCCGCCGTCAGCATAATCTTAAAGTCATTTTGTCCCTTGTGAAGGGTCTTGCCGGGCTTGCGGAAGAAGGACCACTCCTCCCCAGGGTCCACTGAAAACCGGCTCCCAGTGGCCCAACGGACCTTAGCGGACCTGCCGTCGTGGCGGTTAAGCTCCCCTAGCCGGATAAGTCCAAGCTGAGAACCTGGCACATCGATCCTGACGACCGGAACCCCTCTCACCCTGGGAACGAAAGAAACGGTCTCGGCGTCCCAAGGGATAAGCCAGGAGGCCATAACCATAACCCTGGTCAGGGCCTCTGCCTGAGAGCTATAGCCTATATTTTCATAGGCAATCAAGACCCTCTTATCTCCCACCAAAACGTTGACGTCCCTGACACCTATAGAACTCCCTATGGCCTCCACCAGGTTCAAAGACATATCCTCCGGGGTGGTCTCGCTCCAGGCTATAACCTTGCCGTCCTCGGGCTTGGTGATGGGGCTCTTCCTGCCGCCGAAAAGGGGCTTGTTGACGTCGAAGGCGTAGGAAAAGTTCCAGCACCACTGATCCCCCCTCTGATGGCTCAGGGAGACGCTGAGGTCGTTCCAGGTGGCCACAACGCCGTAGTTGAAGCTGGAGGAAGGATCTTCTTTCAATACCCTCTTGCCTGAAACCCTGTCGCTGGAATAATCCAGAGGGCTGTACTCGGCCTTAAACTCAAGCCAGTCCAGAACCTGCCAACTGACCCCTCCAAAAAAACCGTTAAGACGGTCTGTGCCGTATCCCATGGAAAAGGCAAAATCCTGCATCTTCCACGTAGCCACAGCGTACTGAGAATCGGTCACCTTGGTTCCTGAGATATCGGTGGCACCGACGGCGAAGCTGGGAATCCAGCCCTCCTGACTGTAGAGCAAAAACTTGAGGTCTATGGCCTTATCGACGAAATAATCCCAGACCTCGGTCGGGATGACGATGCTCCTCATCTCGGTCAACCTGACGTTGAACTCCATCCAGGGCAACAGCCCCACGGTGAAGTAGTAGGGAGAATAGGGATCGTTTCTCCCCCTTCCAAACCATCCCTTGCCGTCCCCTGGAACCTCGGCGGTTGGATACTCCCAAAGGCCGGTTCCTCCCCAGTTGGACGGGGACAGAGCCCACCCGGGGGTCGAAAAGACGCAAAAACACAGGGCAAAAACCACGACAACCCGTCTCAACATAAAAGGCCTCCCAAAAATAAAGCTATGTTGGCATAAGGATACCAAAAAAGCCCCCACTTGGGGGGCTTTCTTTAGGCGATTCTTAGGATGAAACTACTTCTTGAGGAAGAAAAGAGGAGCGGCAAGAAGCAGGGCCAGAGGGGCAAAGCCCACGTTGCATCCGCCACCACCATCGCTAGTGGGAGTAACCGGCTTATCTTTAACCGTAAACTCAGCTATGACGAGGTCGGCCTTGGAGAAGAAGTTCCTGAAGCCATGGATGGTGATGGTAAGCTTATCGCCAGCGGCGTTGAACGCGGCCTCGATAACTGGACGGCTGTACCACTTGTCCTTCTCTACAGCCACGGTCTCGGTACCTACCACCACGGATCCGTCCTTGTGGGCCCTGAGGAGACCAATAGCCAAGCTAGGATCTTTAAAGTCGCTGGCCTTCATGGAGATGGTGATGACTATCTTGTCGACATCCGCAGATATAGCAGCTACATCCACAGACAGGGGAACTATGGTCCTAGCCTTGATCGTGTCGTACTGCTGATCGTCGCTGATGCCACCGGTTATTACGATGTTACCTACGGTGAAACCGCCATCACTGCTCAGCGCGTCGATCTTCGCCTTAAGGTCTACAGATGTCTGAGACATCTCGTCGAAAACGACGATCACCGAGTTGGCAGGAAGGGACGGATCAACCGTGACGTCCGACGACTTGATCACTATGACCTCTTCCTGAGGGGTCGGAGTGGGCGTCGGAGTGGGCGTCGGGGTCGGAGTGGGCGTCGGGGTCGGAGTGGGCGTCGGGGTCGGAGTTGGGGTCGGGACCGGATCGTGAGGATCGTGAGGATCGACCGCTAAAACCGCCCCAGCCATGGAGATTACCATAGCCAGAGACAACAATATCAACAAAAACTTCTTCATACAACAACACCTCCATACAAAATATACTTTCTCACCTAAAACAACGTGCTCCCCATGCAGACCAAATTCTACCACATGAGGGAGCTTCTCGCTTAAATATCCCAAAAGGAGCCGGGATACGGACGAGCAATCTCCCTGTGCATCAAGGTTCTGTTAAAACAACTAAAACGACGCGATGATTAGAATATACCCTGTTCCGACCCCAATATCAAGGGGTACAGCATAAAAAAACGTCACAGAAAAAAAAACGAAAGTGTATCCCTAAACTACTGTGGAAATCTGCATGGATAGGGCATATAATCGGATCGTCACTTTGAAAAAGAGTAGAATAGCAAAAAATACACCCTGGAGGGATAGCCTCGTGAAACAAAAAAACACGGCAAAAAAAATAGTAGCTGCGTCCATAATAGCACTAGCGACATTCATGGCCTCCGCATCATTTGCGGAACAGGGGGCAAACATAGCCCAATTACAGTCACTGGCGGCTCCAAATATGGCCCCTGCGGAAGCTCCTATGGAATCCTCTATGGAGGCTCCGCAAGAACAACCTGACGGACAATCCCAATACCAACAGGACTTCGTTTTGGACCGACAGGAAGCATCTGCCGATAAAAAACTAAAACTCCCGGACGACTTCCTCGAGGGGGGAGACCAAAACAAACACACCACAAGGCTCAAAAGATACGGAGCGGAGTTTTTTGAGGGAACCCCCTCCACCTTCGCACCGGTCCAGGACGTGCCAGTCGGGCCGGACTACGTCGTCGGACCGGGAGACGAGATAAGAATATCGGTCTGGGGCCTCGAGGAAAGACACTTCTCCGTCACCGTAGACCGAAACGGCTCGGTCTCCCTGCCTGTCGCAGGGGTGGTGGGAGCGGCGGGGCTCACCTTCGGCCAGCTCCAAAAGGCCATAGAGAAGGCCTACGCCAGGTTCTTAAACGACTTCGACATAAACGTCACCATGGGCAGGCTCCACTCTATGACGGTCTACGTCACAGGCAACGCCAGAAGGCCAGGGGCCTACACCGTATCGTCCCTCTCCACGGTGATGAACGTCCTCCTCGCCTCGGGAGGGCCGTCGGAATCGGGCTCCATGAGAAAGATCCAGCTCAAGCGGGGCGGCAAGGTGATCACCACCTTCGACGCCTACGACCTGCTCATGCACGGCAACAAAGCCAACGACGTCCGAGTCATGGCAGGAGACGTCCTCTTCATACCGACGGTAGGCAAGCTAGCGGCCATAACGGGAGACATCAGAACCCCGGCGGTCTACGAGATGAAAGGCGACTCTATCTCCCTCTCGGAGCTGATCCACATGGCAGGAGGGCTCACCCAGAGGGCCTACAAAGGCAGGGTGCAGATAGAGAGGTTTCAGGACAACCAAAGGCGTATCACCTTTGAGGGAGACATAGTCAACCTAGACCCTAAAGCCCAGGGAGGCATAGTCCTCCAAAACGGCGACCTAGTGCGGATCTACCCGGTCCCTGTGGCCCAGGCGATGATCAACATAACAGGAGCGGTGGCCCAACCGGGACAGTTCGCCATAGACGCGGGCTCCACCAAACTGGCGGACGTAATTCGCAGGGCCGGTGGAATCCTCTACATGGCCTCGGACAGGGCGGAGATCACCAGGGTCAGAGTCACCCAGCAGGGACCGATAACAGACCACATAGAGGTAAACGTCAAGAAAGCCCTGGAGGGCTCGATACAGGACAACATCCCCCTCCAGATAAACGACTACATATTCATAAGAAACGTTCCCGAATGGGACCTCTACAGAACCGTCAACATCCAGGGCGAGGTGGTCTACCCGGGAACCTACACCATCAAAAAAGGGGAAACCCTCTCCAGCGTCCTTGAAAGGGCGGGAGGCTTCACGTCCAAAGCCTTCAGAAGAGGAGCCATCTTCACCAGGGAAAGCGAGAAAAAAAGGCAACAGGAACACATAGACGAAACCGTCGCCAGGCTGAGGCAAGAGCTCTCTATGACAGCCATGAGCGCCATGAACAGCGCCAGCAACTCCGACACGGCAAACGCAGCGCAAAGCCAGATACAGATGCAAAACGACTTCCTTAAAAGCGTCCAAGGACTCAGGGCAACAGGACGAATAGTGATAAAGTTGCCCGATACCGTGGCCATGCTCAAATCCACGCCATACGACATAGAGATGGTGGAGGGAGATAAGCTGATAATTCCCACCAGACCTAACACCGTCCACGTGCTGGGGATGGTCCAGAGGGCGACCAGCCTCATATACAGGCCCAACCAGCCCTTCAGCACCTACGTAAAACAGGCGGGAGGCTACGCCACCTACGCCAACTGGAAAAAGACCTACATCCTGAGAGCCGACGGCAGCACGGTCCAGGCCTACTTCAAAAACAGGCCCGCCATAGTGGAAGAAGGGGACGCCATAGTGGTTCCGCAGAAGATAATGAGCGGCATAGGGGCGAGACAGACCAAAGACCTTATAGACATGATCTCAAAAACCGCCCTGTCCATAGCCCTCATAGACAACACTATCAACAAATAGAGAGGACAGCTCGAATGGAAGACAAGCCCATAGAAAGACAGGACCCCTACTACGACGAGGACGAAATAGACCTCCTAGACCTCCTCCTGGTTCTAGCCAGGAGGAAGGGGTTTATAATAAAGACCACCACGGTCTTCGCCCTGCTGTCCATAGCCTACGCACTGGTCGCCACCCCTATCTACAGGGCGGACACCCAGGTGATCCCCCCTCAAAGCGGAGGATCAGGGACCATGGCGGCACTGGCCCAGATGGGGGTTCCCGACTTCGCAGCGGGGATGATGGGGGTAAAAACCCCCAGCGACCTCCTGGTGGCCATAACCAAAAGCCGCCCTGTCCTTGACAAAGTGATAGACCAGTTCGACCTGATGAACCGACAACCCGAGCCATCTCACCCGGCGGTGGAGACGGTAAAAGAGGCCCTGGGAAACATAATCTCCCCCCTAATGAAAGCCCTGTCACCTGAAGGTGACGGAGAGGGAGAGGGCAAAAAGATACTCAAGACCGACATCAGACGAGAACTCTCCGATGCGACCTCCGCCACCGCCGACGCAAAGAGCAGCATAATAACCATCTCCGTCTCCGACACGTCGCCGGACCTGGCGGCGGCAATAGCCAACAGCTATGTGGAACAACTCCAGACTATCATGCAGAGCCTGGCCTTCAGCCAGGCATCCCAGCAGAGGCTCTTCCTGGAAGAGCATAGCAAAGAGTCTCAGCTCAATTTGCTGGCGTCGGAGCAAAAACTGT
>JAQUTB010000052.1 GCA_028709985.1 Dethiosulfovibrio sp. | reverse complement strand
GCAGGGGTTTTGGCCCACGAGATGGGGCACGGAATCCACGGCCATCTTGAGTCAGCCATGAAGCGAAACGTTGGGATCGGGCTCCTGTCGGTCCTCCTGAACGAACTGCTGGACAACGACACGGTGAGGTCGCCATAGGCTTAGGGGCAACCCTGGCGGTTCAGGGATACAGCAGGGAACAGGAGGTCGAGGCCGACGACGCCGGTGTTGAGTTCTCCTACAAAGCGGGATACTCCCCCTGGTCGCTGTACAACGCCATAAAGAGGATGGCCGACAACGGCCAGGTGACCTCCCCCAGTGGCTTCAACTCCCATCCCCCCACGGAGCGGAGGATGACCAGGCTCTCCGCCCAGGCCGAGGGATGGGCGAAAAGCGACGTCAGGGAAAAGAGAAAATCCAAGCTACCCGAGAAGGAGGCCCCAAAGCCCAAGGTCCTCCCGGTGGACGGCTTCGACCCAAACGGATCGGATCAGGCTAAAGTCATATCCACCTATCCCATAGAAAATGGCCTTAAAAACGTCCTCGGCATAATCCAGAGGGACGGATACGGCAAATACTCCTCCGGCAGATATAAAGAGGCTGCCGCCTCCTTCGCCAGAGGTGTGGAATCCTACGATGGAAACTACCTGGCGGCACTGTGGGCAGCAAGAGCCTACCACAGGGCTGGTCGGAAGGACGAGGCCCGCCGTTGGGCGGACTTGGCCCTATCCATAAACGAGGACTACAGGCCAGCTAAGGAGCTTAGGGAGGAGCTGCGCTAGTGCTAAGGCATATAATTCACTATTCATTTCACTTTTTAGTGCCAATTCTACTAGCAAAGCTATTTTGGAGGAAAGAGTGGCGGAGAGCAGCTCTGATTATGTTGGCGACGATGCTTATAGATCTGGACCATCTCCTGGCTGATCCAATTTTTGACCCCAATCGTTGTAGCATAGGCTTTCACCCCCTCCATACTTTATGGGCGGGGATATTCTATTGCGGCCTGTTGCTGGTTCCGTCATGGAAGTGGCGTGCCGTATCGGTGGGATGCCTGTGGCATCTATGCACCGATTTCATCGATTGTTTGCTCGGTGGGTCGTGGGTTTAGCGACGGCTATGGTCGAGCTGATTGGTTGAGTTTTATCCTTTTTGATGGAACGAGGCCCTCCCAGTATATCGAAAAGGGCCTCGTTCCGGTTTTCTCAGCCTTTAGATAAGGCAGAATTTTACGGTATTCATCGGAAGAAAAAGATGGAGATCGTTCTGTGGAATGGATTCAACTATCTCGGCGGCACGCCTTATCAGTTTGTCCTGTCTCGGAGTCTGTCTAACCTCGAGCCTTTCAGTTGCAACAGCACCCATCCCTCTCACCTCCTATAACGATATCCTACGGGAAAATAACGGACGTAGCAAGGGAAAGATCGTAAGCGTCAAAGCTAGCAGTACCTCGTAGCATCGTTATCGGCGTGAGATAATCGCCCCACGATAAAGACTGAAGGAAACTCAATCAGTACGGGGGTGGTGGACCAATGATGACGAATCAAGAAGCTAAGTTGGCAGTGACCTTAAAGATCTGGGCAGATCATATTCAGGCCCGTCGGTCCACCGGTGTCGTCCTCCGGCTTTTCTTTCAGAGAAGTATGGAATAGCCGTTCAAAGGTTTTCGATCCCTCCATAAACACCCGTTTCCATTTTGCGGTGAAACGGTATCCGCTGCACTCAAATATCGCCGTGACCGCTTCATACACATGGGGAGAGGCCGTCCCACACAGCAGCTTGCAGCATATCAGAAAGAAAAGGGAACGCTCCCCAACAGGCAAAACGGTAAGGTCCGTCATTAGTGGGAATGATGGCGTGATGGTCGAATACGTCCTTATCTGAAATCAGTTGCGTTACATCCGGGGGAAAATCTGGGTATCCGGCAAAGAGCGGAAGCCTCGCCGCCAGTTCCAGAACGGAGGCAGCCGTATCCGCCATGTCGGAAGTAAGATACCGGCTGTCCGTGCGGGGATAGGTAATGAATTTTTTCTCATAGAGGCTTGGGCGTAATCAAGGGGCTGTTTCGCCGTGTAGCCGTATCTGCTGTTAGCCTCCCTTTGCAAGGTGGTAAGGTCGAAGAGCTTTGGTGGCTTTACCGTCTTTTTTCCTTTGTCCAGAGAAGCACAAACGGCCTGCCGTTCATGGCAAGCCGTTTTCATCTGCTCCGCTTCTGAAATGTCAGGGACTCTTTCACTTGTGGCCCCGATACCATCCAGTTCCAGCTGGACAAGATGATATTTTTTTCTGGAGGGTTAGTATTTCTCAGCCACGCTCAACCAGTATAGCAAGAGTAGGCGTCTGTATCCGCTCCACTTTCAGGGTTTTATGATAGAGAAGGGATAAAAGCCGGGTGGCTTTTATCCCTATGAGCCAATCCGCTTTTGAGCGGCAAAGCGCCGATTGATACAGGGCTTCTTACTCTATGCCCGGTTTCAGGTTTTCAAAGCCCTCACGGATGGCGGTATCTTCCATTGAGGAAATCCATAGGCGGGATATGGGTTTTGTGCAGCTGGCCATTTTATAGACCAGCCGGAAGATAAGTTCGCCCTCACGGCCTGCGTCACAGGCATTTACTATATCGGATATGCCGGAACGTTTCATCAGGTTTTTAAGAACCGTGAATTCTTCTTCTTTGCCGGGGGGAAGTACATACTGCCATTTATCCGGCAAAATGGGGAAGTCATCATAATGCCATCTTTTGAAACGTTCATCATAGCTGCCTGCGTCGGAAAGGCCCACAAGATGGCCGATACACCAGGAAACAATCAAGCCGTTTCCCTCGATGTATCCGTTTTTTCTATCCCTTGCGCCCAGGGCGGCAGCTATGGCCGCCCCGACGCTAGGTTTCTCTGCGATTATGAGTTTCATGGGTTCCTCCTTTTGTCGTTGTTTTGTGGTTTCTTTTGGGGTATAATTTGATTGACATTTTGGGAGTGCAGTTCTGTTAGGGGGTAGTACATATGGATTTGCAGGAGCTATCTTATCGAATGGGATACTATATGTATAATTATGATCATTTTACATATGTCCACAATGCAGGACAGACACAATTCGTTGACATTGATTTAACCGATAAAGCATGTAGATTTTGTGGAAAACATTATCCAGATGTTAAGTTCAAAAAAAAAGCACACGCTATCTCAGAATTAGCTGGTAACAAAGAGTTCGTTTTAAGAAATGAATGTGATTCTTGCAATGGGTTCTTCGGGCAAAAACTTGAAGATGATTTTTCAAAGTATTTGGGTCTTGGTCGGACCCTATCTCAAATTCATGCAAAAGATGGAGTTCCTTCGTATAAATCGAGGGATGGCAAAACCCGTATTGACTTTACCAATAAAGGTTTAGTTATCCAGGATACTGAAGGTAGCAAAAATATAGAGCACCATGAGAACTACATCCTTTTCCATGCGGTGCGCGACACATATACTCCGGTTGCAGTATACAAAGCATTGGTGAAAATGGCTTTATCTCTTTTGCCCTATGAGCAAATGCCCTTTTTTCTTGATACAGTTGATTGGTTAAAAGAAGATAGCCATCTTAGTTCAAAATATGATATGGGTAGCTATCAATCTATGATTGAGAGATATGTTCCTGGCCCTATGACATTACAAATGCGCGCAACGGGTTTTATTCGGAAGAGCAATGTAAAAAATATCCCCTATTATATTTTCTATTTAGAATTTGCAAATTATAGCTTTCAAATCATGGTCCCTTGTGTCTGCAAGGATGAACTGTTTAGTGTCAAAGTGATTCCAGTACCAGGTGCAGACGAAACAGGCGGCCCCTCTTACGGAACTTCAAAAATAAAATTCGTAGACCTAAGTAAAAAAACTAAAGTCAAAGATGAACCCATAGACCTTTGCCTGGGCTATCAAACGGCAGAAAGATATGATGTTGCCGGAATAACAATTGACGAATTATTAAACAAAGAAGGTATTATCCTCAAAAAACGTCTGGATATTAATGAAAAATAGTGGCATTTTCGTTGTTGACGCCCCCGCCGCCCATCCTAGGGCGGCGGGGTTTCCATGCCTGCCTTTACTCCGTATCCTCCTGTTCCAAGTGGGCATTCTCGGTTTCGGAGCCTGTCAATCGTCTTTCCTTAAAATCGATCAATTGATTTTTAAATATGCTAATCTCTTCTTCCCAGCTATTGCGTTGATAAATGATTGCGTTGGCAAATGTATTGTTTTTGTTGATAGTGCCAAAGATGCTTTCGGCCGTTTCCACTAAGAAAGCATCTATGTTTTTAGAGTAATATGATCGTAATTTTCTCATTGTGTCTTTGCACCTCAACCTTTCCGATAGCGTGAACTACTCAGTCTCCCCCACCGACCTGTACAGCTCCTCCATGAAAGGTATCAGGGGCTCTGATGCCCGCCAGAATGGCAGTGGGCCAAGGCGACGGGGGAGGGTTCCGTGGAACTCCGACGGTGGAAGCGACTCTCCAATAGGCGGCAGGTCGGCGGACCCCCAGAATCCCTCGCCGTCGGTGGGGATGGGCTCCGGGGGAAGGACCGCCTTTTTCGGCCGCTCCTCGCTGGAGAGGCCGAAAAGGTCCTCCCTCCTCAGTCCTCTGAGGGTCAGCAGGAAAAAGGGGTCTGAGTCGAAGGCCTCGGCGACCAGGTAGAACACCGCGGCTATGTGCTTGCATGGGTTGGACCAGTCAGGGCAGGAACAGTCGGTTTTCAGGTCAACCTCTGGGGCGGGAAACAGCGGTAGCCCAACCCCCTCGAAAATCTCCTCCATCTCCCTTGGAAGATCCCTCTCCGTAAGTCGAGCCACCAAAAAGGGCTGTTCCTCCAGCGCCGAAATAAGTGCCTTCCTCTGCCCATCGGTTAAAACCTTACATTCCAGCGTGACGGAATATTTTCCCGCCGCGGATCCCTGCACCTTGGCGGTTATCTTTCCCGGTGAGGAGGCCAGCTCTGTGACCTGTCCCTTTCTGGCGTAGTTCTTCCCTCGGGATAGCCGACCGCCGATACGGGAGGACTCTAGAAGCCTGACCCACTCTTTCCCCCACCAGGTCGAGCCGAAGCTGCCTCTACGGCTTATCGCCTTGATGCCTCCGTCCACCTTTCGTGCCATCGCCTACACCTCCAACGCTTCTCTGTCCAGCCTCAGCAGGTCCTGAAGTTCCCGGTCCGAGAGGTTCCCTATCCAGACGTTGTCCCCACCGACGATCTTTTCCGCCAGGTCTTTTTTGTTCTCCAGCATAGTGTCGATCCGCTCCTCCAGGGTTCCTGGAACTATAAAGGTGTGAACCTGGACGTTTTTCTCCTGTCCTATTCTGAAAGCTCGGTCGGTAGCCTGGTTCTCCACCGCAGGGTTCCACCATCGGTCGAAGTGGACGACGTGGTTCGCCCTGGTCAGTGTGATTCCCGTTCCTCCTGCTTTGAGGGAGAGTACGAATATCTTCGGGGCGTTCGGCGAGCTTTGGAAGGCCTCCACCATCTCGTCCCGTTTCTTTCGGGGTATCCCTCCATGGAGCAAAAAGACCTCCTGGGCGAAGTGCCGCCTCAGCCATCCCTGGAGCATCTCCCCTATCTCCCGATATTGGGTGAAGATGAGGCAGTGTTCCTGGTTTTCCTGAAATCCCTCCAGAAGATCGACCAGACGGCGGAGTTTGCCCGAGCGGTTCTCCAGAGGGGAGTTGTCTCCCAGAAAATGGGCCGGGTGGTTGCAGATCTGTTTGAGCTTGGTCAGAGTCGCCAGGACCAGTCCGTTGCGGCCACCGGCGTCGCCGTTTTTGAGCCCATCCTGAAGGTTGTCCAGCACCGATTGATAGAGGGAGGCCTGTTCCTTTGTCAGGGAACAGTATTCCTTCGTGACGATCTTTTCCGGCAGGTCCTTTATGATGGTCTTGTCGGTCTTGAGCCGCCGGAGCAAAAAGGGGGCGGTCACCTTCCGCAGCTTCTCCAGGGCGGTCTCCCCTTGGGAGGTCTCTCGGGGCATCTTGAAGGTTTTTTTGAAGAAACTCTGAGAGCCGAGAAGGCCGGGATTCAGGAAGTCCATGAGGCTCCACAGGTCCATCGGTCGGTTTTCCACCGGAGTTCCGGTCAGGGCGATTCGGTGTTTCGCCTCGACGCTCCTGGCTGCCTTGGACTGCTTCGCCTCGGGATTTTTTATGTTCTGGGCCTCGTCCAGAATCATAGAGCTCCAGGGAACCTCCTGAAAGAGGGCCAGATCCCTCTGGAGGAGTCCGAAGGTGGAGATCACCAGGCCGTGGTCCTGGGCGGCGGTCTGGAAGCTTTTTTTCCGATTTCTGGCGGTTCCGTGGTGTACTAAAACCGGAAGCTCCGGGGTGAACCGCTCCGCCTCCTTCAGCCAGTTGTTCACCACCGAGGTGGGGCAGATCAGGAGGGCTGGCTGGGTCTCCCCTTTTTCCCTTTCCCTCTGGATGTGGGCCAAGGTCTGGACGGTTTTCCCCAGTCCCATGTCGTCCGCCAAGCAGGCTCCCAGCCCCCACCGACGGAGGTAGGAAAGCCACGAGAACCCCTCCTCCTGGTAGTGTCTTAGGGTTCCTTTAAACTCCTGAGGGGGTGTCTCCGGGGATAGGTTCTTGCTTTTCAGGTCCTCCAGAACCTGGGCGAACCATCCCTCCACTGCGACTCGTTCCAGGGGAAGATCGTCCACCTGAAGGCCGCCGTCGGTAAGGGCGGAGGCCAGAACCTCCGACGCCGTAACCTTACGGGAGCCCTGTTTTTTTAGGAAGTCCAGGGCTTTTTTAATGTGCTCCGGGCTGGTCTCTATCCACTGGCCTCTGAACCGCACCAGAGGGGTTTTTAGCTCCGCCAGCATCCTCATTTCCTCCGGGGTTATCTCCTCTCCTCCCAGGGAGAGGACGTACTGAAAGTCCAGCAGGCTCTCAAGGCCCAGGTCTCCGTCGCTAGGCGAGGAGCTGGAGGCCTTGGCCGTGAGCCCCACTTTTTTCAGCCCCTTGTGGTTGATCCACCAGGAAGGAAGCTGAAGGGTGAAGCCAGAGGCCTGAAGTGCGGAGGCCTCCTCTTTCAGAAAGTGCAGTGCCTCGGAGGAGCTGAGGGAGAAGCCCTGGAGCTCCTTTCTCTCCAGGCTTTGTTCCATGTGAGGCGACAGCCTGGCTCCCTGTCCCAGGGCGGTCAGGATGAATTCCTGGGAGACAGTCTGGAGCAGCTTTTTAGGTATGGACCCGGAGCCTTTAAATACCTCCTCCAGAGAGAGGAGGGTGCTTGGGTCGGTCTTGGGCTGCAACAGGTAGCGTACCTCCCACCGATCTTCCTCCGACGGCGGCTCTTCCAGGCGAAGACAGAAGCGAAAGGCCGATTCGCTGTGCAGTCTGGCGGGACGACTCCAGCGGTCAAGGGCTGCGGCGAACTCGACTATGTCTTTCTCCTCTTTCCACCGAACCTCAGGGGATGGCGATCTAAGGGCCTCCAGCCATACGTCGTGAAGGCTAGGCAGCGCTTTTTGGGGTCCCTTGAAAAGCTGAAGCCGGATCAGGCCGTCCAGCACCGTTGAGACCATCTCTCTGGTGTGGTCCATGGCCGAGACCTCCGGCGGCTTTTCCCCCGACCCCATAGAGCGAAGCACCCCGGGCAGGCTCTCCGCCAGATGTCCCATGGCCCTCTCCCCTTCCTCCGACAGGACGGGGATCCAGACCGCCTCCCAGGTTGAGTCACGCTGGACCAGCGACGGAAGGTAGCTTTCCTGGGCTATGAGGTTTTCCACCAGCCGAAAGAGCCTGAGTCCCCAGTGGAGGGACCGGCCCAGGATGAGCCCGGTTCCCGGGGGAACCTCCAGTGAGTCCCGTTGGAAAAGGTCCCGAAGGTCTTGGGCCTTAAGGGGCAGGACGGAGATGGAAAATGGAGCCAGGGCGGTCTTTTTTCGCCGGTCCGGCTCGTCCCCCAGAAGTGGCGACGATGGGACAGGGACTCCCCCTCTTGCGGGAAGCCATAGTGTCCGTTTTACGGTGGTCATTCGCCCAGAGGGCTGAAACAGCTCTCCCTGGACGAGGTGCTTAAGGAGGTTTGGATCGGGGGATTGAGGCTCCCTGGGCTCCTCCCCCCACAGGTAGAAGGTCCGTTCCCCGAAGGAAAGGTGGATTGCCCTCATAGAGATCAGCTCCGAACGTCTGGGATATGGGTCAGGGACATTGTAGCATCGGAGCCTAACGTGGGGGTAAGAGGCGTAGTTTGGGGTAAAATGTAGCAGTAAGCTAGATACTCTAGCTCTTTGCTTGACAGGAATCGAAAAGGCAAGTAGCATAATAACTGCGGTATATGCTCTAACATATTCCGCAGTTATTATGTTCTAACTATCTGCGCACGATAGCGACGATAGCGACAATAGCAGTGTCGCAAGAAGCAGCAGGTGCGGGCAGTGGTTTGTGTCGCTCAAAAAATGCGATTATTCGCGAGATTGCGCCCAACAGAAAAGCAATTTTTTTAATGTTCAATTTTAATCTCCTTTCTCAGATTGTCCCTGGCGTGGCCACGCCAGGGTCTTTTTGTCCCTTTTCAGACAAGGCTAGGGGTTAATCTAAAGCATCTGCGAGATGCACTTGCGTACACCTCTAGTCAATTTTATTATCGGATGCAAACTTATCGACCTTTAGACTTAATTTCTAGCTGGTGTGAAATTTCATTTTTGATGTGCCCCTTGACATTTCCACCCACCTCGGTATAAACTACCGGGCAATTATCCAGGGACGGGAGAGATCGATATGAACCGAATTTTCTCAGGACAAAACTGGTGGTGGCAGGCCTCATAGTCTGCCGCCATTGCCTATAAATTTAAATCACTAAGCTAGAGGCATTGGG